>CAZGSC010000001.1:0-75989 GCA_964528325.1 uncultured Chloracidobacterium sp.
CCTGCCCGCCGTTCAACAGATCGACCTTGCTGAGCACGATCAAGTCGGCTGCCGAGATCTGATTGTGGAACAGCCTGCTGGTCAAGGGATCTCCTGCCAGTTCGTGCATCGTTTCCGCATCGAGGACAACGAGACTGCCATCCAGGCGGATCGACGGATTTGATCGGGCGACGTGCTCGATACCGTAAGGGTCGGCGATCCCGCTGGCTTCGAGCACGATAGCGTCCGGCGGATCCTCCCGTTCGGCGATCTCGATCAAACTGTTGGTCAGGTCAGCCGATACAGCGCAGCAGGCGCAGCCGTTCGTGAGGGTGATCATGTCGTCCGTGTGCGATGCGACCAGCGACGCATCGATATTGATCCGGCCAAAGTCATTGACGAGCACGACCAGACGACGCCCGTGCGGAGCGATGAGCAACCGGTTCAGCAGTGTTGTCTTGCCCGAGCCAAGGAAACCGCCAATAATGGTCAGAGGCAGAGAGCCATCCGGCGCCCGGAGTTTACGCCCCCTCATCTTGTAGGCCGCGAAAAGCATGCTCATGATCCCTTGATGGGCCTCATTGAACCGGGCCTCCATAGCTCCGCCATCTTGTTCTGTGTAGTCAGACGTCATCCCGCTCTCGCCCTTTAAGGGCCTACCTCCAAATACCGTCGTAAACCCTTTCATCAGATAAGTTCTGACGGTCTTAGTAGCGGCGTAAGCCATGTAACGGGTGTCGTTAGTAAGCTCGTTGAACGGTACCTGCCCAACGAGGTGTTCGTGCGAGCCGATAAAGCCCGGCGTCATCGTTCGGCCAGCAGCGTCGAGCACACTAGCGCCTGCAGGCGCGTCGATGGATTTATCGATCTTCGCGATCTTGTTGTCCTCGACCAGCACGCTCAGGGGTCCGCTCAGTGGACCGCCCTTGCCATCGAAGACATGAGCGTTTTTGATCAGTATTGATTGCGATGAGTTAGTAGCCATAATTTCAGTCCCTCCTCGCGGTTTCAGTTGCTGAACCTCCGTTGGTTAATTACACGTTGCATACCGAACCGGACCGGGTTCCTACGACGCCTTCTAAAAACGCGGAGAAACCCCTGTCCTGTGCTGCCCTATGGCTTTTTGATCATCTCTGACGCACCGGTGTCATCGTTGCCAAGAACTCCCGGGGTCTTGACCGCATGATCGTCGAGCCACTTGTTGACATTGACCGGCACGAAGCGGCCCTTCGTCTCGACGGGATATCGGATCGACTGCCCGGCGTTGACGTCGAGCACTTTCCCGTCTCGCATGGCGATTTTGCCATTGACGATCACATGCGGAATGCCCGCTGGCGGCAGCCCCTGCTCGCCTGCCTTGTAGGTTGAACGGGATGCGACCTTTACCGGATCGAACAGCGTCAAGTCCGCGATCGCGCCGACCTGGACGCGGCCACGTTCCTTCATGGCCTCGATCCCCGCATCGCCCATGTGCTTGGCGTTCCAATAGCTGAGCTGCGCCAGCGTGAACATCAGAGGCACATTGTTATCGCGTCCCATCTGCAGGGTCAATGCATAGGTTCCTGACGCGCGGGGGTGACCGGCGAATTCCTTTGGGTCGGCATTCACCGGGAGCGGCTTGCCATCCTTGCCAACGCCCGGCATTGCATCCGATGCCACGACAAACTCCGGCATCCTCAGCCAGAACGGCATCCACGCTTTGCGTGCCGGGAAGAAGACGACCACAGTCCGAGCGGGGTCCTTGGCAACGGTGTCCAGGTACTCCTGTTTGCTCAGGTACTTGTCCACGGTCGGATCGTAGATCGTCTCTTCGTATTTGTAGCCTTGCTTGGCCTCCCAATTCCCCGGTTTAAGGAAGTCAGCGGAAATGCCCGTCGATCCTGCGTCATAGGGGTAGTACTCCGCCCAAACGTTAAAACCCTGGGCACGGGCCATCTTTAGTTTCTCTTCGGCCTCCCACCAGCCATAGTCGTTGTCATGGCACAGCAGCAACGGCGCCTTGAGAAGCATAGCGTTCGCCAGGATCTCATCGACGCCGATCGTCGCCTCGGTGGGCGTCTGGGAACTCGTATGGAAGCGCGTGTGGATCGCCGACAGGCGTCCATAGCGCGCCGCCAGGCGTTGCGCCTCAAACTGCTCATAGCTGGTTAGGCCGGGGGCCATATAGGCCGCTCCGACACCGATCCCGAGAGCACCCTCGCGAAGTCCCTCGTCCATGATCTGCAAGACCTGATTCATCTGTTTGAGATCGCTTCGCGTCAGCGACCACCCCTGCACACCGTCCTTCGCCGATGCGTTGATGAACTGGTTCATATTGGGGACGTCGATTGGCTCGTTGATCTTGACCTCGGGATCATGAACCATGATGCGGGCTCCAACCATCATGAACGTGGCGCCGTAGTTGATCGGCCACCCGGTCTTTGCCTTTGCTTCATACCATTTGGCGATCGACGTTGAGCCCTGTTCCATATCCATCCCGGTGGTCACGCCGTCCCGGAGCGCCATCCTTACGCCGAAGGGATCGATCGCGTGATAGTGGGTGTCGATGAATCCCGGCGCCACGACGAGACCCTTTGCGTCAATCGCTTCCTTGCCCGTGATCGCTTGCTTTGTGATCGCCTGGATCCGGCCGTCCTTGATGCCGACATTGGCAATGTCGTCGTACATCGTCTCCGGGTCCATCACCCGGCCATTCAAAATAACCAGGTCGTATGCTTGCGTTCCCTGGGCAAAGATCGGAGTCATTGAGTTCATTGCGAACACGATGCTCAAAAACGTAACGAATAACTTTCTTTTCATTGCTCCTCCATTGAAATACTGATCAATTGCCGTTGCCCGCCAATTCACTTGGCGAGAAGTTCCATAGTCATCACGCTCGCGACCTTGGCCCCGAACGGGACTGCGTCGAGGTCCACTACGAAGCCAGGTTGGTGATTCATGAACGGGAACTCAAGGCCTTTGGCCTTAGCTTTGGCGTAAACCTCCGGGTTGGCAATACCTATGAAGTTATAGGCCGCCTTGACGTCCTTCATTCCGACGTAGAGCGACGGGAAATCCTCCGATCCGGTGATCGCGCGGTACTTGTCGATCAGGTTCGCACCATCGGCAACGCCCGATCGCCGCAAGGCATCGTTCAGACGGTTCATCGTCTCGACATCGTTAATGAGCGGTGGCGTCCTCCCCTTGCGAACGATCGTCGGCATCTTGTCTTCGGGCATACCATAGGTCCGTGCGATCCCTTCGCTGATATTCTTTACACCATTGAATAATTGGGTGTTCACCTCGTCGCTGAAGAAGCGGAAGTTCAGCTTCAAGGACGCCTCTTCCGGGATCACATTGTTGTTGATGCCGGCATTGAAGGCGCCGACCGTGATCACGCCGACATCCCGCGGGTCCATCGCGCGCGCGATGACCGCCTGATACTGCGTGATGGCATAGGCCGCCATGAGTATCGGATCTTTGGCATATTGAGGCTGCGAACCATGACTGCCGACGCCATGGAAGGTCAAGTCAAGCATTTCTGTTCCTGCCTCGAGGACGCCGCCGCTGCCAACCACCGTCCCGACCGGGAGGGGCAAGGTATGCAGGCCCAGGGCGTAGTCAGGCTTTGGGATGCCGTGCTTCGCGAAGAGCCCTTCATCCACCATCGTTGAGGCGCCCGTGCCGAGCTCTTCGGCAGGTTGTGCAAGGAGGACGAGGGTTCCACTCCAACTGCTTTTTAGCTCCGCCATGGTTTTGGCAAGCCCTAAAAGCCAGGTTGTGTGCGCATCGTGCCCGCAAGCGTGACTGACCGGCGCTTCGGAGCCATCCTCCATCTTGACGCGGACCTTGCTCGCGTATTCAAGCCCGGACTTTTCCTCGACATTGAGAGCATCCATATCACCACGGAACATCACCGTTGGTCCGGCCCCATTTTTCATGACCCCGACGACGCCGGTCTTGCCGATCCCAGTCTTTACCTCGTAACCAAGCGATTTGAATTCCTTGGCGACGATATCCGCGGTGCGCTTTTCCATGAATCCAAGCTCAGGATTGCGATGAAGATCCTTGAAGATGGTTTTCAACCGCTCCGCGTCTGCATCAACTGCCTGGGTTACTTTCCTGGCCAAATCGGCAGAAAGCTTCTTCTCTTGTGCGAAGGCCGGCACTGTGAGCATCATGCCCAGTACCATACAAACAAATGCTACTGCTAAAGTTTCCACGTTGATTCTCCTTTCCATGGCAGATGAAAAAAACAATTTTGTACGATCCATCTTAATTTCCCCATCTTGGGGCTCGTGTTTCTTACCCATCTGCAATGACCCTTTCAGTTCAAAAAATTATTTCCCCGCCTAAAGCCTGGCTGATGGGCGCCAACAACATATTCCTTACATAAACTGCTGCACCTTCGTCGGTTAAATACATGTTGCCTACCGAACAGTGTTCTTGTAGATCTTCCCGTCCTTCATGATCAGCGCGAGGTTCTGGCCGGGATCGTCGAAGAGATGAAGATTCTCAAGCGGATTCCCGTTGACCAGCAGGAGGTCCGCATAGGCGCCCTCTTCAATGACGCCCAGCTTGCCCGGATACGGATTTCGCGGGCCGCTCCATGACATCAGTTCCGCGTTGTTGGCAGTGGCCTGCTTCAGAATTTCCGCAGGGGTGAACCACGGCAGACGGTTCGACAGTTCTTTGGCCTGGGTCTGTTTCGATTCCGCCGATCCGACGAGATCAGTGCCCGAAGCGATTTTCACTTTGTACTTCTTGGCGGATGCAAACATGGTGGTCAGTCCGTCTTTGGCGGCCTTCTGTTTGGCTCGCTGATCCTCACTCCAGTCCGCAGCCGGCTCACCGACGAACAGCCCGGTCTGTGTGCTGAGAAAGGCTCCTTTCTCGGCCAGCAGTTTCATCGTTTCGTCCGTGAGCAGATTGCCGTGCTCGATCGACATGGCGCCGGCCTCAAGCGACCTCTTGATCGCGGCATCGTTGTAGGCGTGAACGGCCAGATAGGTGTTCCAGCGCTTCGCCTCGTCAGCAGCAGCCTTGATTTCATCGAACGAGTATTCGGAAATATCCAGTGGATCGTACACGCCCGAGACCGCCCCGCTGGTATACATCTTGAGAAAACTCGCCCCCTTGCGGAACTGCAGTCGCGCGGCGGTCAGGACCGCCGGTACGCCATTGGCGATGATGCTCAAGCCAGAATATTCGACATCCGTCTGAGGCGGCCCGCCCAGTTCACGGGGAACGGTGTTGATCGTGTTCATGTCTGCATGGCCGGCGGTCATGCTTATGCCTGAACCGGATGACCAGATGCGCGGTCCGGGGAAAAGCCCCGCATCGATTGCTTTCTTGATGCCCTGAACCGAGCCGGAGATATCCCGCACTCCGGTGTAACCCCGCATCAGGGTGGCTTCGGCCTCCTTCAGGGCCAAGGCATGGAGATAGTCAGGGGGCGAGTAGAACATCCCGGCCGGGGATAGGTTCCACATCAGGTGTACATGGGCATCGATCAGGCCCGGTGTCAGGGTGCGCCCCTTAGCATCGATGACCGTTGCACCGGCCGGCACGGGTATCGACTTCGCGATCTTCGTTATCTTGTTGCCCTCAACCAAGACGCTCATCCCGGTCGCGAGCGTGTCGCTCTTGCCGTCGAAAATATTCGCGTTGGTGATGAGAATCGATTGGGGTGATTTGGCGTCCTGCGCTATCACTGAGGCGCAGATCGCCAGGGTCGCGCATAGGGTAGCTGCGATTGATATGATTGTCTTCATGGTCGTTCTCCTCCTTAGTTGTTTCGTCCGCCTATTTCACGGTGTTCTTGTAGATCTTTCCGTCCTTCATGATGAGGACCAGGTTCTTTTCGGGTTCGTTAAAGAGCTTCAGGTTCCGCAGCGGGTCGCCGTCGATGAGCAGCAAGTCCGCGTACGCGCCTTCCTCAATGACACCCAATTTGCCCGGATAGGGATTGCGTGGACCGCTCCACGACAACAACTCCGCGTTATTCGCTGTAGCCTGCTTCAAAATCTCGGCCGGCGTGAACCATTCCAGTCTGTTAGTCAGTTCAAAAGCTTGTTGCTTCTTGAGTTCCGGGGGACCTACGAGGTCGGTTCCAAGGGCGATTTTGGCCTTGTACTTCTTCGCCAGGTTGAAGAGTACGTCCAGTCCTTCCTTGGCCTTACGCTGTTTAGCCTGCTGGTCTTCGGACCAATCCGGAGGCGGGTCAGACAGATACACGCCGGTTTGAGTGCAGACATACGCGCCCTTCTTGACGAGAAGTTTTACCGTATCTTCTGTGATGATAGTTGCGTGTTCGATGGACATCGCTCCGGCTTCCAATGCCTGTTGTGTGCCTGCATCGTTGTACGTGTGAACGGCCAAGTAGGTATTCCAACGCCGGGCCTCGTCTGCGGCGGCCTTGATCTCCTCAAAGGAGTATTCGACGATGTCCAGCGGGTCGTAGACGCCACTGACCGCTCCGCTGGTGTACATCTTCAGGAAATGCGCCCCTTTGCGCATTTGTAGGCGCGCCGCGCTGAGCACCTCGGGTACGCCATCAGCAATAATGCTCATCCCGATCTGTTCGACATCGGTCCATGCCGGCCCTCCCAATTGGCGGGGCAATGTGTGGTTAGTCTTCACATCGGCGTGGCCGGAGGTCATGCCAAGCCCTGCACAGGAGGACCAGATACGTGGACCAACAAAGTGTCCTTCGTCGATGGCCCTTTTGGCTCCTAGCACCTGGCCGGAGATGTCGCGAACGCTCGTGTATCCGCGCATCAAAGTAGCTTTGGCTTCAACAAGGACCAGAGAAGCGAGGTAATCAGGCGGAGCACTGAACATCTCAGCCGGACTCACGTTCCACTGCAAGTGGGCATGGGCATCGATCAATCCCGGTGTCATTGTGCGACCTTTCGCATCAATGACCTTCGCACCGGCCGGGGCTTTGATCGATTTGCCGACTTTCCCGATCTTGTTGCCTGCGATGAGCACGCTCATGCCTGCCGCCAACTTTTTGCTCTTACCGTCGAAGATGTTCGCGTTCGTTATTAGTGTTGATTGAGATGCATTCTTCGTTGTCATGATCTCCTCTCCTTCGTTGTATTAACCCACAACTGCTTTCATCACCCGCACCCAGTTGCCGCCCCAGATCTTGGCGATGTCCTCTTTCTTGTAGCCGCGGGCAAGCAGTGCGTCGGTCAAGTTGAACAGCGTTTTTGGGGTCTCGACGCCCTGCGGATAGATCAACACGTCGTACGGGTAGGTCTTCTTGTCCCACGCGCCGGAATCGATCATCACCTTATAGGCCGCCTTCTGCTGCGCTTCCGCTGCCTGCAGCAACATTTGTCGATCAGATCGATCAGGCGGCTCGTTATCTGCGTTCCAATAACAATCAGACCTCAGGTATTGACGGTCAGAATTGGGATGTTAGCGTTAAGTCGATCGCCCATTACCCAACTGTCGTCTTTTCGATGAGCGAGAATCTGGATCTGACAACAGCAATAGGCCAGGCGTTCGTTGCGCAACCGGACGCCTTATTCGATTCCATCCAGCGATTGCGCGATAAGGCAAAAGACAATGGTTCCCTGCAGACCACTCAGGAACAGACCGTCGAGGTCGAAAGAGAAAAGATCTCTATCCAGCCCGCTCAGCCACAGTACATTTATGTGCCCACCTATGACCCTCAGATCGTCTATGTACCCGTTAATTCCGGCCCTTCAACCGGTGTCGTCGTTGCACGGGCGATCACCTTTACTGCAGGCTTGTTAATAGGGGCCTGGCTGAACAATGACTGTGACTGGTATTCACATAGGGTGTTCTATCACGGTTGGCACGGCCGGGGATGGATCGGGCGCTCAAGCGTTCACATTCATGTGCACAACAGCATATACGTTAACGCCAGGTACTCGCGTATCAATTTGAACCGGACAATAGTTAATCGCCGCGTCAACTACAACAATATTAGTCATTACAGCAGTGTCAGCCGTGATCTGAATTACAAAAACATTAAGGGGACGAGAGATATTAATCGGATCAACAACAATAACATCAACACCAAAGACATCAATCGCAATCCCAGCACCAAAGACATCAATCGCAATCCCAGCACCAGAGACATCAATCGTAATCCCAGCACTAGGGACATCAATCGTAATCCCGGCAATACGGACATCAATCGCAATCCCGGCACCAGGGACATCAATCGAAATCCCGGCACCAGGGACATCAATCGAAACCCTAGTACAAGAGAGGTTCCGAGCACCAAGAACATTCCCCGCAACCTCGATCGAAACATTAATCGGGACAACCGCGGTCTGGATAGTTACCGGGGGAAGGCGCCCAAATCGACGACGGCGCCCACCACTAGGATGCCTTCGCCTCAACCACGGTCCGGAGCTTTTGGCGGATTCGGCAACGGAGCTCAGACCCGGTCGATGGGTGACCGGGGCCGGACCAGCCGATCCATCTCAACGCCGACGCCGAGAAGCACTCCAAGGAGGATGCCAAGTATCAGTCCACGGCGTGGGAAAAGGTAAGCTTCTGCCTGATAGGAGAATTAACGTGAAACATCGAGTAACAGATCTTAATAGGAAGACGGTCATGCGGAGCCTGATGTTTTCCTACGTGTTGGTAATAATGGTTGCCGGTGCATTAAGGGTGCAATGCCAGCAGCTATTTGGCAGCCCGGATGACGCGGCCGAGGCCTTGATCATTGCAACGAAAGCACACGATCAAGCTGCGTTGGCAACGATCTTTGGCCCGAGACTGAAGGACCTATTATCGGGCGACAGCGTCGCGGACAAGAATGCATTCGATGACTTTGCCGCGAAGATCGAAGCGTCTGCAAAGTTCGAAACAATGAACGACAGCAAAGCCACTATACTGATCGGAGATGATGACTGGCCGTTTGCTGTCCCGATCGTAAGAGTGGGTGACAAATGGAGGTTTGATACGGATGCCGGGGTCGAAGAGGTCATAAACCGGCGTATTGGAAGGAACGAGACCGAGGCGATCTCGGTATGTCAGGTGTATGCCCTCGCTCAATTTGAATACTTTAACGGAGAAGACCGGGACGGAGATCAGGTCGCCGAATTTGCTCAGAGAATTGCGAGTTCACCGGGCAAACACGACGGCCTGTTTTGGCCCAAGATTTTTGACGACGACGAAGAGAGCCCGCTAGGCGAATTTATTGCTGATGCTGCTGCCGAAGGTTATAAGACAAGGGCCGGAATGGTCGCTACCAAGAACCCTTTTCATGGATATCATTTTAAGATCCTATACGGCCAGGGGCCGAGTGCTCCGGGCGGGAAATTTGATTATGTGATCAATGGCAATATGATCGCAGGTTTCGCACTCGTAGCCTACCCCGCAAACTGGGGAAACTCGGGGATCATGACGTTTGTGGTAAACCAGGAAGGGCGGGTCTATCAAAAGAATCTTGGGCCGAAAACAGCATCCATTGCCCGCTCGATGATCAAATATGATCCAGACGTTTCATGGACTCTTGCTAATACGGACTGAGCCTCTTTCAGGTCCTACTCTGGCGATGAGTCGGTGCAGATGGACGAGAAATGAAATGGGACCGCTTACGCAAATTATTAGGCTCACCATATTTATCCTGTTTGTTGGATGTACTGCATCGTTGGCCCAGTCTTCGTCAGCGGGGCCGCAGAATGAAGTTCAGTTTCGGGGCGATCTCAGATATCTATCTGGTGACGCGAATTTTTCGGGAAATAACGATTCAGGTTCAACCATCAGCTTTGGCGCGGATTTCAACCTCGATAGGTCGGTTGGCTACGATCTGCGATACGTACGCAGGTCAAAGAATGACAGGCACAAGTTCGTCGCCCATTTTAGCAGCTCCGACTGGGGCCGCTCGGCATCTTTAAGCCGTAATTTTACATTTTTGGGACATACCTATGTCGCACACTTAGAGATCGATCTCGATGTATCGCTCAAGACATTTGGCGGCTCTTATGCTTACCGCTGGGGAAATAAGAAAGTGCGTTTTGGGCCAAAGGTCGATGCGGGGCTCGTTAATGTTGGGGTAAAGCTAACAGGTACGACTACCTCCGGATCGGCAACTGCAAAAGGCACTATTAGAAAACCGGTCGCAACCGCGGGGTACGAATTTGAGGCTAACCCGTCGTCAAAGGTGAGTATTTTTCACGAGTTGGGCGGGATAGTGTTTCAAGGGCAGCATGTTCTCAGTGTCGAAGGTGGGATCAAGTTCTCGCCGTTTCGGTATTTCGGCATAATGGGCGGGTACACATACCAGCGATACAAACTCATGAAGGACGATTCGCTTGTGGTTATCAGACAACAAGGACCATTTGCTGGGATAGCTATTCGTTTTTGAACACCTTAACAGGCCAGTCGGCACCCTTGGTCAATTGGGTCGGCGCCCGCGTACTTTACTAAACAGAGAGCCGATAAGGCATGTGTCACGAAATGCGGCGTACAATAGGCAACGTGGCAATTCAAGATCGAGGACTTAGATCATGACTAGGAAATTCACTTTAGTTCTTTTTATCGCATTTCTTCTCTGGTTTCCGTGCAATGCCAATACTCAGAATGATCTGCCAAAGAAACGGCCGACCGTCGGACTGGTGCTGAGCGGAGGTGGTGCCCGCGGCTTTGCTCATGTTGGTGTCTTAAAAGTTCTCGAGGCCAATCACATACCGGTCGACTATATTGCCGGGGCAAGCATGGGTGGACTGATCGGAGCTTTATACGCGATGGGGATGAGCCCCGAGGAGATGGAGAAGTTGATCGCACGGTTAGATTGGTCGCGGCTCTTACGCCCGTTGCCTGCTGTAGACGACCTGTCCTACCGGCGAAAGGAGGACCGTCTGAACATTCCGGCACCGCTCACGCTCAAGGGACAGGGTGCTGATCTAAAGCTGCCGAACGCTCTTAATACGGGTCATGAGATTGGCCTGCTGTTTGACCGATTGACGCTCCGGTATGCATCCGTTACCAATTTTGCCGATCTTCCGATACCATTCAGTGCGGTCGGAACTGACATGCTTAGGGGAGATGCAGTTGTGCTGAACACAGGTTCACTTTCTCGTTCCTTGAGGGCAACAATGTCGATACCGGGCGTGTTCGCACCGGTCAGCGTGGACGGCAGATACCTCTCCGACGGAGGCCTCGTAAATAACATTCCTACCGATATAGTCAAAGCGATGGGAGCCGATATCGTAATCGTGGTTAACATCGAATCGCAGATTGGTGGCCGCGAAGTGCTCGATAGCCTGCCAGGCGTTTTGTCTCAAACCATAAATATCTCAACGCTGGATAATTCACGCCGAAGCCTTCGGCAGGCGGATTTCATTATTGCACCGGAACTGGGTGGGTATACGGCTGCGGATTTTTCCAAAAGCAAGGAGATCACCGAACTGGGTGTAAAAGGAGCCGAACAGAAGATGGCACTCCTTGGTTCTATCTCGCTCAATGACGCCGACTGGGCTGAGCACCTCGCTGCGCGGAGGAGGCGGCAGCTTCCCGATGTTGCCCCTATACCCGAATTGGTCGCGGTGGTTGGCGAGAGACCCGAATCGGCCGCGATGATAAAGCGAAAACTGGGCGATAAATATGACGGTCAGCCACTCGACGACAAAAGGCAGGACGCCCTTGCTAAGGACCTGTCAGAACTTACCGGCACTGAACGGTTTGATTCGCTCGGCTATCAGGTCGAAACAAAGCAAGGACGAAAGGAACTTGTTATCGGCTCAAACAGCATCAATGGCCGGGCGTTTAAGCAAACCCGATTAGAACTCGGAATGGACGTAAACAGTGTCACATCCGACTCCCTGAATTTTAATTTGCTCGCCCGGCTAACGTTCTTCGATGTCGGCAAATACGGTGCGGAATGGCGGAATGATGTTCAGATCGGCTCAAATTGGCTGTTTGCAAGTGAATATTTTCGGCCGCTCGGTCGAACGCGGTTCTTTCTTGCCCCGCGCCTGTCCTATGATCGGCACCCTGTCGATATTTTTACAGACGGTGACAGGGTCGCAAGGTATACCGCTCAGGATGCAAGGATCGGCATCGATGTGGGGTACGGCTTCAGCAGCCGAAATGAAGTTAGAGTTGGCTACGCCTTCGGGTACGAGAGCGACAACCGTCAGATCGGAGATCCGGTGCTGTCGAACATGAGCGGAACCTATAGTACGGCCGGCCTTCGGTGGACATACGACAGCCTGGACAATACAGTGATTCCGACCCGAGGCGTATTGTCGCGAAATTCAATCAACTATTATTTCAGGAGTCCTGGCGCGCACGGCAACTTAACACAAGCCGAAACGCGCACGAGTGCTTTCCATTCTATCGGTGACCGAAACATAGTGTTCGGATTTGGCGGTATCGGAAGTTCTTTTGGCGACGCGGCGCCGGAGCTTCGGCAATTTGCCCTTGGTGGATTGTTCCGTGTTGGCGGTTATGGAACTGCGGAGTTTCGCGGGAGCAATTACCTGCATGGCGGCGCCGGCATTCTGAATAGCCCGAAGGCGTTTCCGACCATTTTGGGCAAAAAGATCTACCTTGGAGTTTGGTATGAGGGCGGCAGCATCTATCAAAAGATCAGCACCGCAAAATACCTGCAAAGCGTTTCAGGCGGATCGATATTGGATACCCCGATCGGCCCGGTCTTCGTCGGCGGCGGAGTCAACGACAACGGTAATGGCCAGTTCTATTTTTCGTTCGGCCACATTTTCAGGTAATCGCAACGCGACTCGTCTTTTAACGTTCAGGACTGAATTCCACCGAGTGTGCCGTTGCTGCCCTGATCGTCCAAGCAATGGCGAATTTTGGCTCGATCGCTTTGTTAGTGCTTTACGCCGTGATTTTCGCAAAGAGTCAATTTGGAGAGTCTGTTGTAAAAACGATTCTAAGGCAGTTTTTCTTAGTATTTTGTACCTCATAGTATTGTTCGCGTCCGCAATGTTGATTAGGTTGATCGCTTCTTTGTTGGATAGGCTGTGAGAGAACCCGTAAGGCCGATAAAAAATCTGCCTCACCAGAACCTTTACTCACGGACCTCCAAAGTGAAGATCGACGATAAAAAACGCTGAGCAGTTTCGCAGCCAGACAGTGTTGTTATACCGACCAGAAGAGCTGGTCATTGAGAAAAGAGAGGAAATCCTGATGAACAATCATAATCGACAAACGCATATCAAATTCGTGCTTCTACTTTTGACTTTTTTGCTATTTGTATTGATCGGGGAGGGAGTGAAAGCTCAGAGCAGTGTACCAAATCTACTTAGTTACTCTGATCTTGTAACGCTTTACGAAAATGACAACCCACCGCAGCCGCTGCAAACTAAGCTGGATAATCTACTGAACGGCGTTTTCATAGACAATACTCTCAGCCCACGCGCCGCCGTCACTGCGCGCCGATCAAAAGGCCTCAACGTGGCGATGTGGAATATCGAACGCGGCCTCGAGTTTAAGGCTCTCAAGGCCGCTCTAACGCGTGACGAAAGATTCTTTCATCACATTCCAGATGCCGAGCGCTCAAAGAAATTTATCATCAAAGATGTAATCGCTGAATTGAAGCGCTTGAGCACTGCCGATATCGTCGTTCTAAATGAGGTTGATTGGGGGCTAAAGCGTACAGATTATCGGAATGTAGCAAGGGAGTTGGCGGTTGCCGCGAAGATGAATTACGCCTACGCCGTCGAATTTGTGGAAGTCGATCCGCTAACGCTCGGTACCGAAACACTGGAAGGGGAAAACAGCCGCGACAAAGGTGAAATGGTAAAACACCTGACGGTCGACAAGTCGCGCACCCTTGGGCTTCATGGCACTGCGATCCTAAGCAGGTTTCCGCTTCGAAACGTTCGAGTTATTCGCTTTAAGAACCTGGGACACGACTGGTATGCGGATGAAAAGAAAAAAGTCTCGGCGCTCGAAAAGGGTAAGCGAAAGGGTGCTGGTCTCGTCTTTAGTGAAAAGATCCTGCGTGAGGTTCGACGCGGTGGACGCATGATGATCCTCGCTGATATTGAAGATCAACGGCTTGAAGGTGGGATATTAACGGTGGTCGCGACGCACCTTGAGCAGAAAACAAAACCCAGCGAGCGAGTCAAACAACTGGAAGAACTGCTCACAAGTATAAAAGACATCAATCACACCGTAGTGGTGGCCGGCGACATGAATACCTCCGGCACTGATTCGACCCCAACGTCGTTCGAACGCGAGGTCAAGAAGCGAATGGGAAGTAGTTCGTACTGGGTGAACAAGGGAATCAAGTATGCCACTGGAGTTGGTTTTCTTTATGACCTCACTTTCGGTTTGATTAAGGCTCAACGGACCAAAAGCGACCCCACCGTCAAGAGCGTTCGATTTGTATCGGAAAACCCGGAAGAAAAGTTCTTTACCACATTAAAGCAATTTCGGTTTTCCGATGGTAACGCCTTCGATTTCCGGGGCGCGAAGGACTACTCTGTCGGTGGTAGCACGGCTACCTTGTCCGATTCCAACGAGCGGGCGTCGAAAGGATTTGTTAGCACTCTCGATCTGGAAGGGAAAGTTACCATTCGCTTGAAGCTCGACTGGATTTTCGTGAGACCGCCAAGACTTACAGATCCTGTTGACCGGGCGCAACCGTATTTGATGGCACCCCAGTTTGGCCGAACACTAAAAGCTCTGAATTTCAGTCTAAAGGATCGTATCTCGGATCACAGTCCTCTAATAGTTGAACTGCCATTTAAGGAACGCGCGCAATAAGCTGTTGGTGAGGTCGGATCAAATGTAGATCGGGCGTCCCAGATGCTACTGAACCACTGATCCTCGCCCCGAGAGTTTACCTGACTCTTAGCTCCCGGCTACTAGATCTTGCTTGTCTGCAAAGAGTGCGATCTCGGAAACATGGTGGAGGCGATCAAGTTTGTTTGCGTGGAAAATTAGGAACACATTCCTGACGGCCGCTCACTGACTTCGATTCCGAACCTCTTTCCTCGAGCGTCAGGGTTTCGCAGCGGTTGAAATCTGACAAAAAAACGTTCTTGCCGCGCGAAAATATTTGCAACAAACCGCGGATTTTTGCATACCTCATATCTCCCCGTTTCGCGATAAATCAGGGCGACACTCACGGCACGCGATTTGCCAATTATGCGTTCAAGAAAAAGCTACTTCGGCTCGAATGCCGGCACTTCGGTGCCGTGGGCGGGTACACCTACCAGCGGTACAAACTCGTGACCGACGACTCACTCGTGGTCATCAGACAACAAAGACCAATTATTGGAATAACCTTTAGCTTCTGAACGAGTTCTTAACACACTCGCCACAACAGATCTTTCCGGGTCAGGAAAGAACGTTCACGTTTCGATAGATTTTCTCGACGCATGCATATTGCTCGTTTGCGTAGACAGCGACATTCAAGCCGCGGGCCGGGCGAATCCCTTAATTGTCTGAGGCAAATTTTGTGCAAGTTCCGCATCTGCACAAAAATAGGTCCGAATTAGGTAATTTTTGTGCAAAGCCTCCGTATGACTCAAATACAGCAGGTTTCGTTTTACGTCGTGTGAGTGCGCCAATGGTGTGCCAACTGATAGAAACTGTTCAAATGGCGACAATCTGAAGCAATCTCGGATCTGCTGAAAATCCAAATAAATCAATCATTTACAAACTCGCTCAAACTAGAGCAAAATGCTCTGTCAAGATTCGTAATCGAAAGGTCGTCGGTTCGAATTTGCTATATAGAAAATCGGCTAATATTGAGTAGACGTATAAGCACTCCTAAGTCCAATAATTGCGGTCGAGAGAACGGTAATTGATCGCTTCGCTAATATGAGTTGGCCGGATGTTCTCGCTGTTGTCGAGATCGGCTATGGTACGTGAGACTTTCAAAATGCGGTCATGCGCCCGAGCGGATAAGCCCTGACGGAGCATTGCCTTTTCGAGGAGTTCTTCGCTCTGTGTGTCGAGAGCGCAAAAAGTACGGATCTGTTTTGGCGACATCGCAGAGTTCGAGAAAACGCCGTCACCATTGAATCGTCTTAGCTGTATCTCGCGTGCCTTAACAACTCGTTCGCGGATCACTTCCGAGCTGTCGCCTTCCGGAACTCCACGGCCTCGGAGCTCATTAAACTTAACGGCGGGAACGTCGATATGAATATCTATCCTGTCCAGTAACGGCCCCGAGATCTTGCCGACGTAGCGTTGTATCTCAGCAGGAGAACATCTACATTCCCGAGAAGAACCGAAGTAGCCACACTTACACCCCTGCGTTGACAAGATGCCATTTTGGCATAATCGGCTCAAAACCACCTGCACACGTTATTACCGCAAGACCGTATCCTTATGATCCAAATACGTTAGGTGATTATTTACGGAAACGGAGGCTTGATCTGAACCTAACTCAAAAACAACTCGCAGAAGACATATTGCACACGTCTACCTCCAACATCAGAAATTGGGAAGCAAATCGCCGTCAGGTATCATTATGCTTCCGGCCCCAGGTTTATGAGTTTATCGGTTTTTTTCCTTGTGATGTTTCGCTCCGACTTGGACTGAGATTGAAACAACGGAGAGAAAGCCTTGGGCTTTCGATTAGGAAATTGTCTAAGATTCTTGGAGTTGATGCCTCCACAATTGAGAACTGGGAAGACGGCAAACATCAGCCATCCGCCCAAAATCTACAAACCATCGAATGTTTCCTGGGGTCGTACTTCTGGACGGGATTTGTCGAAAATCAATAAATGACAGGTTCCGAATTCGCCCATTCGATAGCCAGTCATAGAATCATCAGCCGAGCAATCATTTCCCGCTTGCTTGGCCGTAACTGTTGGTCGTTGGCTCGGCGGTTTCTTCGCCGACCTCGCAATAGACCTTTATCACGCCCTTTGCGTTCGTAAGGACGTCGAATAGTTGAGCGTGGTTTTCGAGACCGGCAACCGGATGCGTCAATAGACGGGAGAGCCAATCACCGTATTCGAGAACGGCCTGTGCCATGTCCTTTGCACCGGTCTCAAAATATTCTCGATTTGCGTTGACCGTGCCGATCATTACCTTGTTGCCGAGCACAAAATCGAGATTGATCTTGTCGGCCGGAACTTCAACCATGCGATCGCCGCCGGTTACGCTGGAAAGTACGAGAATGCCGTTTTTCGCGAGAGCCTGCATGGCGTCAAAAACGATCGGTGAAAAGCCGGTCGCTTCAAAAATAATGTCAAACCCGCCATTTTGAGCGGCATATTGCGGCACGGTAACATCGGCCGTTGAGACATATTTCGCCCCCAACGACTCTATGAGATCCGAATTGAGGTAAGGCTTCGCCGTGCGGCCAAAGGTAACAACTTCCATACCGCGAAGCCGGAAAACGAGCGTTGCCAAAAGACCTATAGTTCCCGCCCCCATGACGGCAGCCCGCTTTGGTTTCCAAACGCGCAGGCGACGTTGCGTCTCGAACGCCTGTGTAATTCCCTTTTGAACAACCGTCATTGGTTCGAGCAAAACGCCTACATCTTTTAGTCCGCGCGGAATTTTGACGATAAACTCTGCGTCATCAACGTAATACTCGGACAGATAACCGTGACGAAGATTGATGCCACGTTCAAAGTATGTATCGTCCGTCGTCATGTCGTTCGTGCCAATGACATCGTAGATGCTCGTGCCGGGACGGCGGACTGTCGCAACGACATAATCTCCCTTTTTCAGTTCTGTGACATTCAGCCCGACTTCCTCGACCACGCCAAAGCCTTCGTGTCCGATCACGAGAAAGTCTTCGCCGATCGGTGCCGCACCGTACTCGGCGTTGTTGATCTCTTTGTCGGTGCCGTCAACACCTACGCGCAGAACTTTAACAAGAACACCTCGCCCGTTCGGAATTTCTCCGATCTCCGGTTTTGGCATTTCGACAAGATGTGCCGAGTTTTTGATCCCTGGTTTAACTGCTATTGCTTTCATAATTATTATCTTTTATATCTGTGCTTCAACTGCGTGGCTAAAACGCAACTCTTACTCTATGCAGCTAGTGCCTGCATCCATTCGGTTTGGACTCCCAAATTTGCCAGCGTACCGACAACTCTTTCAGGTTCACCCCAGTCACACCAACCGACGTCGCCGACACGCATAACGAGTAGCTCGTCTGAAGAGTTTTCGAGCACTTCGCTGGAGAAATTTGTGTCTTCGATCCAAGAATAGATTGATCGGATCACGGCAGATTCCTGGCTTGTTCCAAAGAGCTTAGATGCCGCTGCAAACATGCGAAACATTTCCGGCAAACGTTTTTTAAACATATTAAGAAAGGTCTCGGCCTTGCCGACCATCACAAAGCTGTTCCACATACATCCATCGGCCATCAGCCTTTCGGCAACTCCGTGTGTCGGCTTTTCCCAAAACCGGTTGACACGGCTGACGGACTTTGCCATGTCACCGAAGAATGAACTGGCAGGCTCGATCCAACCGTATGACGTCTCGGCCTTTTCCGGTTCTATGCCAAGCAGAACAATCGACTGTTGATTGAATCCAGCTGTTCGAAATGCCGCTTCGACGTGATCCATAAACGAAGAGTCGTTTGAAAAATAATGATCTGACGGAAAAAAAGCGACCGTTGCATCCGGCGACATTTTTGCAAGACGCATCAGGCTGTAGAGTATCGCCGGTGCGGTTCCGCGATTCTCTGGCTGGACGACCATTTGCGAGCCCGGCACGTTCCAAAGCGGGCGCTCGTAATATCGCTCATGTTTCTGCGTCAGGCTGAAAAATGTGTTTTCCGGCCGGATACGCATAGCGGATCGGTTTCTTGTCTTATCAAGAAGGGTTTCGTTGCCCAGTATCGGACAAAATTGTTTTGGGCGTTCGTCACCGGCTATCGCCCGCGTTAGTGAACGAAGACGTGTTCCATCGCCGCCTGCCAAAATTATTGCGTGCCGATTGGCTTTATTTGCAGCAAATGTTTTGAAATCTCTGACTGTGGTTTTGAACTTCATTTTTGATTCGCTCCCTCGCTAAACTCCATTTACTGAAGCACGTCGAGAGGCAAATATATTCCATTCAAATGTAAATTCGGAGATTCAATATTTCTGTCGGCAAAAATACAATGACCGCCTGCTACTCACCGCTTTGCTGCAGTAATTTTGCGACCAATCCGGTCCATCCGGTCTGGTGACTCGCACCGACTCCCGATCCACTATCGCCATGAAAATATTCGTAAAACAAGATGTGGTCGCGGAAATGTTCGTCAGTTTGGAACTTCTCCGAATTCCCAAAAACCGGTCGTTTTCCGTCCGCATCTTTTAGAAAGATGCGTGACATTCGCCGCGACAGTTCCTGCGAAACTTCCCAAAGATTCATCATATTTCCCGACCCGGTCGGACATTCTACTTTCAGATCGTCGCCGTAGTAGTGGTGAAACTTTTGGAGCGATTCAACGAGCAGATAATTGACCGGAAACCAAATGGGTCCCCGCCAATTCGAGTTACCGCCAAATAATCCGCTCGAGGATTCACCCGGCTCGTAATCGACTCGATTCTCATCACCATTTACTCTGAGAATGTAGGGACTATCTTTGTGATACCGCGACACAGCACGAATGCCGTAAGGCGAGAGAAACTCGTTCTCATCAAGCATGACTTTTAGAACTCGTTCCAATCTCTCGCGATAGGCAACGGCCAAAAGTCTTCGCTCGCCCATTCCGGGGGTGCGCATGCATGCAACATTGCTGATCAGTCCGGGCCGGTTGTCGATAAACCACTGCATCCGACGTTTGAAATTTGGCAGCGCGTCCAAAATTTCCGGATCGATCGAGCTAACGGCAAACAGAGGAATAAGGCCGACCATCGAGCGAACTTTTAACGGCATGCTGCTCTGACCGTGAAGGTGAAGAACGTCGTAATAAAAACCGTCCTCCTCATCCCATAGTGAGATCCCCTCATCACCGAGGTTATTCATAGCCCCCGAAATATAAAGAAAATGCTCCCAGAATTTGCTCGCCAGATCTTCGTAAGTACTGTCTTCGGAGGCAAGTTCGAGTGCGATCGCGAGCATGTTTAGACAATACATCGCCATCCAACTCGTGCCATCGGATTGCGCCAATTTGCCGCCTGTCGGCAGCGGCTGCGAACGGTCGAACACGCCGATGTTGTCGAGCCCGAGGAAGCCGCCTTCGAAGACATTCATTCCTTCCGAATCTTTCCTGTTTACCCACCATGTAAAATTGAGGAGCAATTTTTGGAAAACGCGCGCCAAAAATTCGCGGTCTCCGACGCCTGTTCGCTTTTTATCGATCTTATAGACGCGCAGAGCCGCCCAAGCGTGAACCGGCGGGTTTACATCTCCGAATGCCCATTCGTAGGCCGGTATCTGCCCGTTCGGATGCATGTACCACTCGCGCAGCATCAGCACGAGCTGTTCCTTGGCAAATTCCGCATCAACAAGTGCCAGGGGAATGCAGTGAAATGCCAGGTCCCAAGCCGCGTACCAAGGATATTCCCACTTATCAGGCATCGAGATGATGTCGGCGTTATAAAGGTGCGGCCAATCGTGATTGCGGCCGCTCTTTCTCCCATCCGGCGGAGGCGGAACCGCCGTGTCGCCATTTAGCCAATCGCCCACGACATAATGGTAAAACTGTTTCGACCAAAGCATTCCGGCAAATGCCTGACGCTGAACATTTTTTGCGTCGTCCGAAAGTCCATCGGGGATGATAGTTGAATAGAAATCATTCGCCTCGGCGATCCGTTGGTCAAATGTCTTATCAAAGCCCTTAAATACATTAGATGATTTTGTGAGTTCTTGATCTGACAAACGCAGCCTAATAGTCACGCTTTTGCCGGCAGCAACATTCAAAACGTATCGTGCCGCCGCCTTTGTGCCGACTTGGGCAGGATTAACGGCCTCCGAGCTTCCATTAACAACATAATTATTTATCCCATCTTTTACATACGGCGTGCGGTTTGCGGCACCGAACAGCCGTTCGGTGTTAGTATCGTTTTCGGTAAAGAGCAGTTCGTTCGGGCCATCGCAATATAACCACCGTTTACCCAGATCGCCGGATTCAAGCTCAATAACATTGTCTTTGACCTTGTGGAGTTTGCAGTTTGCAGCGTCGCCATTCCACGTCCATGTGTTGCGAAACCAAACGGTCGGAAGAACATGTATTGCCGCATCTTCGGGGCCACGATTCGCCACAGTGATCTTTACCAAAATGTCCTCGACATCGGCTTTTGCGTATTCGACAAAAACGTCAAAATACCGGTTCTCTGAAAATAGACCTGTGTCGATCAGCTCAAATTCGCCATCAGTTTTATTTCGATCGCGATTTTCCCCGATCAATTGCTCATAAGGAAAAGCAGCCTGCGGATATTTATACAGGTACTTCATGTAGGAATGTGTCGGCGTCGAATCGAGATAGTAATAGATCTCTTTAACATCCTCGCCATGATTCCCTTCGTTGCCTGTCAGGCCGAATAGGCGCTCTTTCAAGATCGGGTCCTTTCCATTCCAGAGAGCGATCGAAAAGCAGACGTTTTGGTGGCGGTCGGAGATACCGGCAATCCCGTCCTCGTTCCAGCGATATGCCCGCGAGCGGGCGTGGTCATGAGGAAAATAGTCCCACGCGGAACCATCCGGCGAGTAATCCTCGCGAACGGTTCCCCATGCACGCTCACTAAGATACGGCCCCCAACGCTTCCAATGTTTCTCGCGTGCGTTCGACTCGGCGAGGCGTTGCTGTTCAGCGCCTTTCTTCACCCTTTGTGCTGTGGTTTTTTGGTTTGAAAGTCCTTCCAATTCTTTTCTCCGTCCTTGATAAAATTGTCCTGGTTCTTTTCCCATGCTTCTTTTGCTTCCTGGTTGTAATTTAGATATAGCTTGCGATCGACGATCTTCCACGTTTGCGGATCGCCGTCGGCGGTATAGCCATGCGAAACTGCGTACGAGCAATAGCCGCCGAATTGAGGTGCAAAGGCGGATGGATCGGCCTTGAATTTCTCTAGGTTCTCTGCCGTTGCAAAAAGCCATTTCGCGCCGTTCCATGTGTATTCGAATGCGGGACTGCCCTGTATCGCCGCCTCTTCAGCAAAGAATGCAACCGCGTCATAACCGCGAACTGCCAGCCCGCTCGGGTCAGTGTTTACCGAATCGACGCCTTCGCGACGAGAACATGCGCCTGCAAAGATCGAGACGAGAACAAGCAAAAGTATGTAAATGTATTTCATATTATTATTTTTCAATTAGTCTGACCGCATGCCCATCGGGATCACGAAACATCGCTGCATTTCGAAAACCGAGTTGGTTATTCGGAAAGGTAATGAGGCCAACTGAGATAAGGTCTGCCTTGTAATTCCTGAGGAAAGTTGCCGCGTCGTTTGCGGCAAAACTCGTTTCCCAATGCCATAGGTCGCTGCTGCGCGTGTCGCTTGGAAAAGGTCGGCCGTCAGTGGGCGCTAGGTATTCGAGGAATTCGACCGCGATGCCATCCTCTTTCGTCCTGAGACCGGTGATGTGCAGCTTTGCACCAAATACGTTATTGAGGTGTTCCTGTTCAGGGCCGTAGTTGTCACTTGTCCCGGCAACGGTAAGGCCTAGCGTATCGCGGTAAAATTTCAGGCTTCTTTCCGAATCACCGACGACTATCGCAGTATGATCTATACCAAGAAAGAGCTTTCCGCTTTTTGCCAGGTCGTGCCATTTCGGTAGGCCCTTTCCATCAGGAAACTGCAAGATCTCGAGGACGTGATTGTCCGGGTCTTTGAAATAAAATGCTCTTATTCCGGCCGCAGCGGTTATATACGCCGGCAAGATTTGCGGTGCGGTTGACGCGTGTCGAACCTTATTTGAACGCAAAACCTGATACGCCTTTTCCATGTCAGAGACGATGATCGCAATATGTTGAAACCAGCGGTCATTGCTTCGCGAATCCACCGGGATCGGATGGCCCTGCGGTGTTAGATATTCCGTTAGCTCAAGCGTTTCACCGCCGAGCTTTAGATCGACTATCCTCACGCGAGCCCCAAAGACGCCGGAGAGATGCTCGAAATCGGTGCCCCAAACCTCATTGTCCGAAACCTTTTCAAACGGCAGCACATGCGTGTAAAAGTCGATCGCTCTGTCCATGTCCGAGACGGTAAAGCCCACGGATTCAACATGAGTGACCGCCTGGCCGTTGGCTGACGACAGGAAAGCCAGCATTGCAAGCAAGACGGCTATCAGCCAGCCGAGCGGAATTTCTAAAGTTTGTTTTGTTCTAGCGTTAGTCATGATCTTTCTAATTCATTCTTTCCAATAAATGCTTTCCGACACGCAGAGCGTTAGCCATTATTGTCAGAGCAGGGTTTACGGCCGAGCTTGACGGAAAAAAGCTGCCGTCAACGACATAAAGATTGTCTATATCGTGCGTTTTGCAGTTGACGTCGAGTACTGACGTTTTCGGATCATCGCCAAAGCGCAGCGTTCCGTTTTGATGTGCAACTCCGGCGAGCGGGATCTGCTCGGCGAGATAAAGATTGCGCGAAAATAGCCCCTGATGACATTCGCCGCCGTGAATATCGCATTTTCGCTGATTGTTCATCAGGTGCTTGAGTTTATCCTGCAGACGTTTGTGGGCTTCCAGATTGTTTGGCGTGTATGAAAGGACGATATCGCCGTCTTTGTTAAGCGTCACGCGGTTTTCCGGACGCGGCAGATCTTCGGTCGTCAGCCAAAAATCAAGCGAGTGTTTTGCCATCTGATCAAGCGCAAAACCGGGAGCGACCGCCGGCGCACCAGCCGACAGCGTTACGCCGTCCAGTTTTCCGACGAACGAGATATGGCCCATCGGATATGGAAAGTCTGCCGATCCGAAATAGAAGTCGTTCACACCAAGTGTCTTTTGAAAGACGGTTGGGTTCGGGCATTTTGAAACTGCTAGTAAAACTGAATTCACATGCCCCATGTAGTTTCGGCCAACTTGATCGGAACTGTTTGCTAGGCCGTTCGGATGTTTGTCATTTGCCGAACGCAACAGAAGTGCGGCTGAGTTTATAGCCCCGGCTGAAACCACGATCAGATCTGCTGAGTATTTTTCTTTCTCACCTTCACGCTCGACGTTTACCGCCGTGATCTTTCGTCCGTTATCGTCAGTTTCGAGCTTTGTAACCATCGAATTCGTCAGCAGTGTCACGTTTGGAAAATTCAATGCCGGCTCGATGCCGCAAACATGGGCGTCAGATTTTGCATTCAATAGGCATGGAAACCCGTCGCATGTTGCGCACCTAACGCAACTGCTTTTGCGGTCGTTCTCCTTTAACTGAATCCCCAGCGGCACATGGAACGGTTTGACACCCATCGCCGCAAAATCTTCGGCGAGATGTTGAATTCGCGGCTCATGGCTGACTGCCGGATACGGAAATTCGGAGCTCCGGTGCGGCTCGGTCGGATCTTCACCGGCTGCACCGTGAACGTGATAAAGCTCCTCGGCCTGAGTGTAAAACGGCTCAAGCTCGTCATACGAAATCGGCCAGGCAGGCGATATGCCGTCGTAATGTTTCAATTCGCCGAAATCTTCTTTTCGCATGCGGAAAAGCGCGGCTCCGTAGAATTTTGTGTTTCCGCCAACGTTGTAATTAGTATGCGGGTGAAGCGGTTTGCCGTTCTTGTCGTACCACACTTCTTTCGTGTTGTATTTGCCCTCGACATTCACGAGGCGCGAATTCCAGTTGGCAGGCTCGCGCTTCACAAAATCGCCGCGTTCGAGAATAAGTATGTTCTTGCCTGATGGCGCCAATTTGCGTGCAAGCGTCCCGCCGCCTGCTCCGGTTCCGATAATAATTACGTCGTAATGTCCGTTCGTCATATAAAAATTCCTTAAAATAGACCGGTTACCGTCGGAAAAAGATGTGCAGCTTTTGTAACCTCGATCGTGCCGCTTCGCATTTCGTTAAACCGACAGTTAAAGATGCACCGCATTCGATTGTGATGGTGCAGCTTTGCGCAAAGCACCGATCTCGATCCGCGAATCCGGACAAAAACCTCAGAAGCCACGAGCATAGCGATCGGCGGTGCGATGAAATAGAGCCACAGGCTCGACCATGTTCCGGCAAAAGCCGCCGACGCTAGCGAACGGGCCGGATTCATACTCATGCCGGAGACGGGCGACTCAATCGCGATAAAAAGCGCCACAAATATGCCCGCAAAATACGGCGTCAGACGTGACCATTTTGCCGAATTACTGGTAAATAAGATCATCGTCATCATAAGAAATGAAATAATGACCTCAGCAAAAAAAGCCACGCCTACGCCGTATCTGCCCGGGACCGTAGCGACGAAATTCACCGCACTGTCCGCGAGCAAACCGCCAAAGATCAACCACGCTGCCAAAACACCGACCACGCCGCCGGCGAAATGTGAAAATATGTAAAAGGCCGCATCTGCGCGAGTGATCTTACCCAATCGCAAAAACGTCAGCGTTACCGCCGGATTAAAATGTGCTCCTGAGCGTTTCCCCCACGGCGAACAAATGATCGCAACGGCTGTCGAACCCATCGCAAAGCCCATCATCACCATGCGGATCGTAATGCTGATCCCTATGAGCGGCGACAGTGGATGAAATAGAGCAACGCCGAAGGCACAAGCCGACACCATAAACGTTCCGATACACCATGCTTCGATGAGGTATTCGGGCCAGTGTTGTTTTAATGTCTCGATCATTTCGCTCTCGCCAGTAAAAATCGTTTGGGATAGAAGTTTTATTCCCGGAAATTGTTTTCCTGCTCAAGGAGATCTAAAGGATCCGCAATATCGAGTTAAATCCGCCAAATCCGTCTTCTTCCTTAGATCCGTGGCTTGCATCCTCGATCCAACGCGTGACATCTATCAAAAACTTATAGCGATATTCACCTGCCGGCTGACAAGGGATTGCTGCCTGCCAGAGGCCGTCGTTTGTTCTGTCAAATTTAATGTCATCCTTTCGCCAGCCATTAAAATCACCGCAAAGCGCCACGCTCAAAGCCTCGTCATCGTGATACGAAAAAACGATCTGCTTGCCTTCGATACGCGGTGGAAAGTAGCTCTCTGCGTTAAGGAAATGTTCTTCATTCCCAGCCTTTTCAACGGCAAGTCCTGAGTTCAAGACACCAAAGCCCTGCCTGATCGACGGATGGCCGCTCAATCGTTCGGCGGTCGAGATCAAAATGTTCTTTATCGCTGCGGGTGTAAGTTTCGGGTTCGCCTCAAGCATCTGCGCGGCGACTGACGCAACTATTGGAGCGGCAAACGAAGTCCCATCGACATGCTGGTAATGCGTAGCGATTATCTTCCGGTCGATAAGCTCCTGCTCTACGATCGCCCTCGCAGTCGAAATATCCGTGGACAATACATATTCCGGCAATCCCGCGTCCTGCCAGTTATCAATATAGGTCTTGCGAAATGAGTAGTCGGGCGAGTTTGCGATAAATGAAAGTATCTCTGCCTGCCGATAGTTTTTGCTGTTCGGCAGTATCGGCGCCGCGACATACATCGCCGGAGCGATGAGTTCCGGTTTGATCAAACCATCGGCGGTTACGCCAAAGCTCGAATGATAAAGGTCATAGTTATCGGTGGAAAACTGATTTTCGTCGCTATAGCCGCCTACTGTAATAACCGACGGCGCGTTTGCCGGTGGAATCGACCGCGACTCGGCTGAGTTCCCTGCCGCCACGGTAACGACAACACCTGATGCAACCAGCTCTTCCGTCAAACGGTTTACGCAGCTTTCTCGTGTAGGCAGATCAGCGTCACCACCGAGCGACATATTTAATACACGAATTCCGTATTTCTCTCGATTCGTGATCACCCATCGCAATCCTTTCTCGATCGATTCGTCGGCAATGCGGCCATTATCGGAAACTTTGACAAGAACGAGATTCGCTTCAGACGCGAGACCGCGGTAGATACCGTCGGACAGTTTTCCGTCGCCCGCACAAGAAACGACGGTCTGCGTACCATGCCAATGATGTCCCTTTGGTTCCCCGATCGGATCGAGCGATTGTTCCGCTCCGGTCACGTCATGAAATGCGACAACGCGATCGGCAAAATCCGGATGCGGGAAAAAGCCCGAATCCAAAAAAGCGATAGTCACGTCGTGGCCGGAAAATTCCCGGCTTGCATTTAATTTTTCGGCTGTGGGGATCACCGCGAAACGATTTTGAACGTGAAGGTGATCGTGTGAATAGGTGATCATTGAATCCAGCATATTTTTGTCGGCGTTCGCGAACGAACCCCCGACTCGCTAAATCACACGTTTCGCCGGGATTATTCCCGAAGACAAGAATTGCAGGAAGATCTCGTATCTAAATGCACGCACACGCGGCTATCATGATCACCATGAAGACGTTCTTCCTGGGTGCTCATTGCTGTGCTAATGAATTTGATTTGCTTTAGGTACTGCCGGCAGGCTTTGCACGTGATCAGGTGAATGAGTAAGACGATCTTTTCGCGGATGGAAATGCTGCGGTCTAGCGATTCACCGAGCATCGGAGTCACTTCTCTGCATACAGACAACCGTCTGGCGAACCAGTAAGTCACGGCTGATCTCAGCCTGTCAAAATGATCGTGTCCCATAGCCGTTCGACCGCCTTTAGTGAAAGCACGGTCAAACGCTCATTTATTCCAGATCGAGGGTTAGATTGTGGAATTCAACAGGTTCTTGATTCGTGCCCGGGCCTCGTCGCTCAGGCGGCCGGCGAAAACATCTTCCTTAAGCTTGTCATCGAGGTCGTGAGTGGCGTGATGAAGGAACTCGGATTGCTCCAAATATCGGGCACATGGACGGCATGCGGCCAGATGAAGCCGCGTTATCAATTTTTCGCGCAAAGTTAACCTGCGGTCTAGCGATGCAGAAATGATCTGGACGATCTCTTTACACGGCGGCAGCCTGCGATGGATCACCAATTCTATCCGCTGCCGTATCTTTTTAGTTATATTCAATTCGCCCATTTGATATTCACTTTTCCTTCATGAACCAATTTATTTCTACACACCTGCGCAATGACATCCGTGCCCTGTGCATCATCACCCAAAAGTTGTTTGGTGAAAGAGACAGGATCTCGCATATCTCTTCGCTGTCCAGCCCGTTCATTTCCCTGAGGCTAAAACAGTTTGCCACGCGCTCCGGCAATTTGGAAAGGCAGTTTTGCAATACGCCGAAGAATTCCGTTTGATTCAACGCCTCGTCAGGTGACGATTTCCAGATGCGCGGGCTAAGCGTGTCGTGCCAATGATCTTTGAATTCATCCTGCCGCTCAAACAGCGGGTCAAATTCCGTAAGGTCCGTTTCCGACGGATCGAGCGGTACTTCGCGGCTCGTTTTTCTATAATGATCGATGATCTTGTGCTTCAAAATGCCGATCAGCCATGTACGCTCTGCCGACTTTCCGGTGTAAGAAGACATCGATTGAATTGCGGACAGCAAAGTTTCCTGCACAATGTCTTCTGCGGCAGCCTCATCGCGGAGGCGAACCACTGCATACCTGAAAAGGCAATCGCCATGGTTATCGACCCAGCCTGAGGGATCGATGGTGATGGCATCGCTCGAATCTGCGGATAGGGCTTCAGCGGTTTGCATATTCGTACCCGAAAAAGGCAATGAAACAGCTTCCGAATGCATCATATCATCCTCTGATGCCTTTTTTGATCGCGTCGATCAAAGTTTGCGGCGCCCGTTCCCTTTCGACCGCACGCTTTACTACGCGGCGGAGCCGCAGATCGCCATTTACATCATCAAAAGTTTTCAGCGGCAGTTGGGAAAAAGATCGGATATCGAACATCGGGTTTTGCCCGGCGAATCTTTGTGCATTCGCGGTCCTTTCGGAAAATTTGCTCATTTGACGGCCTCCTGGTGTCACAAACGTCTTCATACATCTTCTTTATTAAAACTGCCGCTGTTTTTATTCCAATTTAATTGTGGGATGGAATATTTTCGAGCGCTGCAGCAATAGCAAGGTACGCACCAGTCTGCGTTGAAAGCAATAATATGGATAAGAAAACTAAAATACTGATACTTGGCAGCGGTTTTGGTGGCCTGTACACCGCGCTGAATCTCGACAAGACCTTGGCTCGTGACGAGGACGTCGAGATCACGCTCGTCAACCGCGAAAACTTTTTCCTCTTTACGCCGATGCTGCACGAAGTTGCGGCGAGCGATCTCGACATCACGCACATTGTCAGCCCCGTTCGCAAACTACTAAAGCGCGTCAAGATCTTTAACGGCAGTGTCGAGAATATAGACCTTGCTGCCAAAACCGTAAGCGTCTCGCATGGCAAGGAACACCATCATCATGAGTTGGAATACGACCATCTCGTGCTTTCGCTCGGCTCGATCACCAATTTTTACGGGAACAAGGGCCTCGAAGAGAACGCCCTGACGATGAAATCCCTCGGCGATGCGATCTATCTCAGAAATCACATGATCTCAAATCTTGAGGAGGCCGATTTCGAATGCTGTCCGAAGGTTCGCGAGCCGCTGGTGAATTTTGTCGTCGCGGGCGGCGGCTTTGCGGGCGTAGAAACGATCGCAGGGATCAATGATTTTCTGCGCGAAGCACTAAAATTTTATCCGCACCTTACCGAGGATATGCTGCGTATCGTTCTGGTTCACGCGGGGGACACGATCTTGCCGGAATTGAGCGAAAAGCTGGGCAAATACTCACAAAAGAAACTCGCTGCACGCGGCGTCGAGATACATTTGAATACCAAAGTATCGAAGGTTGACGGCAATCTGGTCACCCTCAGCGACGGCACCGAGATCATCACGAACACAATGATCTGGACCGCGGGAACCGCGCCAAGCCCTTTGCTCGACACGCTGCCGTGCGACAAAGACCGCGGCAAGGTGTGTGCGAATGAGTTTATGGCAGTGCCCGGTTTCGAAGGCGTATGGGCCGTCGGCGACAGCGCGGCTATAGTCGATCCAAAAACAGGCAAACTTTATCCGCCGACCGCACAGCACGCGATCAGGCAAGGCAGGATACTCGCCCACAATATACGAGCGTCGATCCGCGGCGGCAAAATGAAACCGTTCGTTTTTGAAACAATCGGGCAGCTTGCGGCTCTCGGACGGCGAACGGGCGTTGCACAGATATTCGGTTACAACTTCTCAGGCTTTATCGCCTGGTGGCTGTGGCGGACGATATACTTGATGAAACTGCCGCGTTTCGAAAAAAAACTAAGAGTAGCTCTCGACTGGACGCTGGATCTGCTCTTTCAGAAAGATCCCGTGCAATTCCTGACATTGCGGTCACCGACCGTCTCAACCATGGAATCAACGGCACCTCCACGGACGTATATAGCGACCGCCAGGTAACCCGCAGTATCAACCTCAGCCACGCCCTTGGGATGAAAAAGCGATTTTTCATCCCATTTTTATTGCCTCAAAAAAATAATGAAAAAAAATAAAAAATATCTGTAAGGATTCCGTCGCCCAAACGACAAATGGTTGTGGCAGTTATTTTTCAAACTTTTTAAGGAGCAATACTATGACCGAGATCACACCAGAAATTTTCGAAGCCGAAGCGATGCAGCATATCGACGACCTTTATCGCACGGCCAAGCGTTTGACCCGCAGCGAGACCGAAGCCGACGACCTCGTCCAGGAAACCTACATGCAGGCATGGAAATCATTTGACCGCTATGAGATCGGTACCAATTGCCGAGCATGGCTGTACAAGATCCTTTTCAACAAGTACGATCACCATCGCCGCAAACAGTACACGCAATCGAAATACTTTCAGGAAGCGGACGAGTTCCTCTTTGATATCTCAGCCGCCGCTCCGTCGGTTCCCGAATATCTGACCGACCGCGAAGTCATCTCGGCCCTCGACAAGCTGCCCGAACATTACCGTTCCGTTGTCCTGCTCGCCGACGTTCACGAATTTGACTACAAGGAGATCGCTCAGATCCTCGAAATCCCTATGGGCACCGTTATGTCGCGTCTAAACCGCGCCAGGACACAGCTCAAAAAGTCTCTTGCCGGAGTCGCCCGTTCATACGGCATCAGATCCGCAAATCTCGCAGTAACCGCATAATACCCGCATTTATCCTTTCATCCTCCTCCTCAAAGAGACTTACAAGCGCTGGGATCTGATGATCCCGGCGTTATTTTTTTTGTTTTGCATCTGAAAGGTCAAAATAATGGGCGCTGATTTTTTGTCATCCGGCTAAGGCCGCAGCGGAATATTCATTGACTTGATTCGTGAAATTAGGGTTGTTGGCTTGATACCGAGAAGCTGGGCGGCTCCGTTTGAGCCATAGATCTTGTAGTTGGTTTCACGTAAGGCCCCGATAAGATTCTCGCGTTCCATCTCCTTTAGTTCGGCGTAGTTTCTTATCCTCACGCTCGCTTTTTCAGTTTCGGCGTCTGGAAGACTATCTACTTTAAGTAGCCGGTCTATAATTTGCGGCAACGTGAAATTCAAATGGCCGCTTTGAGCCATGATTACCGCTCGCTCGATAACATTTTGCAGTTCGCGGACATTGCCCGGGAAAGAATAGCCTTGAAGAACCTTTATGTCATCGCGGGATAGCTTTAGCGATGCCTTCTGAGTTCTAACCGCCAGAGTATCGAGAAAGTGCCGGGCCAACGGTTCGATGTCTTCGGGCCGATCGCGCAGAGGGGGCAAATGGATAGGAAAAACGCTTATGCGATAGAAAAGGTCTTGCCGGAAATGTCCCTTTTCCACCTCTGTCCAGAGATCGCGATTGGTAGCGGCGATGACACGGACATTGACAGTACGGGTACGGTCCTCACCAACGCGTTCGAATTGCCTTTCCTGAAGTACTCGCAGCAGCTTTCCCTGTAACGCGAGTGGAAGTTCGCCGATCTCATCGAGAAAGATCGTGCCGCCGTCAGCAAGCTGAAATCGCCCGACGCGGTCTTTGAAAGCACCGGTAAAAGCTCCTTTTACGTGCCCAAAAAACTCGCTTTCGAAAAGCTCCGTAGAGATCGCGGCACAATTTACGCGAACGAGTGGTTTGTCACGTCGTGGTCCCGCTTCGTGCAGTGCGCGGGCGACCATTTCCTTTCCCGTCCCGCTCTCACCTGTTAATAGGACGGTCGCTTCGGAAGATCCGACAAGTTGGATCTGCTGGACGATCTTTGCCCATACCGGACTCTCACCAATTAGGAATTTGTGCCGGGTGGTTTCGTTGATCTCTTCGCGAAGGTATTCGTTCTCATCTTTCAACTGACTGCGGAGCTTGTCGATCTCTTCGAATGCCCGCGCATTTGCGATAGCGATCGAGGCCTGCTCCGCAAAGACGCGCAGCCACTCAAAACTCTCTTGACTAATATTTTTTCGCGAAAAGACGGCGACGACGCCTAGTAGATCGTTCTTAAATTTGAGTGGGTGCGCGGCAAAGCCCTCGATCTTTTCAGCTACGACCCAATCTTGATCTGCGATCCACGAGTTTTTCTGTACGCTCAAATTGTCAAGCAGGATCGATTTGCCGCTCTCCGCGACATGCCCTACCTTTCGCACACCGATCGGAAATCGCTGAAATCTGCCGCTGATATTCGACCATACGTTTTTGCCGGCAAGATCTCTACCGGCACTCGCGGTAAGGTGGAGGCAGCGATCCTGATTTGGACAGATCGGCCGCATGACACACGACTCGCAAATATCGCCCTTTTCGATCAGCCAGATCCGTGCCAACGCTACTCCGTCATGTTCAAACATCTGCGAAACGATAGCTTTCAGAGTTTCCTCGACCGGGCTATTTCGGACGATCAACTCGTTGATTGAATCGAATGCGATCTCTGATCTCATAGTCCACCCGTCTTAACTTTACCTCAAAATGTTATTACAACGATATTTCGTTGTCGTTACAACGATATTTCATTGTATCACGATATATCGTTGACAACCGAAATAAATAATTTCGCCATTAGCTATTTAGAATCAATGGTTTATGGATTTTTCGATCTCTGGCACGCGTTATGCACTAATAGACGGCGTGAGAAAGCAGTATAACCAATAGTTCGAAAAAAGGAGATAAAAAAAATGCAGAAAATTACAGCGATCAATCATGAAACAGCAGAAGGAAAAGCGAAAGAACTTCTTGACGGAGTTAAAGCAAAGATCGGGTTCGCACCGAACATGATGAAGACAATGGCCCAGTCACCAAAAGTGTTGGAAGCCTACCTAACGCTTAGCGGCACACTCGGAACGACACTCAACGCAAAGCTGCGGGAAGAGATCGCATTGACCACCGCCGAGATCAATGGCTGCGGTTATTGTGCGGCTGCCCATTCGGCGATCGGAAAAATGTCGGGGCTTGATGATGCGGCGATCGCAAACGCCCGCCGGGCTTCGTCGGACGATGCCAAGACAGATGCTGCGTTGAAATTTGCAGCCGCTCTGGTCCTGAGCCGGGGTAAAGTGTCCGAAGATGATCTAAAAGCAGTTCGGACGGCAGGATTTACGGATGGCGAGGTCAGCGAGATCGTCGCTCATGTTGCGTTAAATATCTTTACCAACTACTTTAACGAAACTGCCGGGACAGAAGTTGATTTCCCGGCTATCGAATTCCCGCTTGCAAGCCGTGCCGCTAGTGCATAAATACTGAGGCTGCGGATCGGTTATCAACCTTTCCGCAGCCTTTTTTTGGAGGGACTTGAAATGTCGCATAAATTTTTTGACCTAACATTCACGCCGAGCGTTAAGGCAGCACAGGAACATTACGGAACGCGCAAAAACTATACCCGCTTTGAGGGTGGCGAGCCGGATTTTCATGGGCTTTCGGATGCGGAGAATGACTTCATTGAAGCCCGCGACGGCTTTTATATCGCAACAGTGAATGAGGACGGACAGCCTTATATCCAGTTTCGCGGCGGCCCGAGAGGATTTCTAAAGGTTCTGGACGAACGCACACTTGGCTACGCCGATTTTCGCGGCAACTTGCAATACATCAGTGTTGGAAATCTGGCTGCAAATGATAAGGCGGCGCTTTTTCTGATGGACTATGCGAACAAAGCTCGTCTAAAGATCCTCGTTCGTGTTGAGGTCAAAGACGCAAAAGACGCTCCTGAAAGAATAACGGAATTAACGATGCCCGGATACAAGGCAAAGATCGAGCGTGCGATGATCTTGCACGTCGAGGCGTTTGACTGGAACTGTCCGCAACATATTACACCGCGTTACACAATGGATGAGATCCGCATAATGACCGCGCCGCTTTACGAACAGATCGAGAAACTGGAAAAGGAGATCTCGGTACTAACGAGTAATAAGAAATGAAATGGCTGCTGCCGGTTAATTATTATTGTAGAGCAAATCTGCTGCCGCTAAAGGATCATCGATAGCAAAATGAAGACGTTGGGCAGGAAAGTATATGTTCTCGTAGGCATCGATAGTCTGTTGCCGACCGAGGCCTTCCTGAGACCGATCGATGCCCCGGTTTAACGATGTTTCAAAGCCGCATTCGACCCATACGCAGAGATCGAAATGTTTCACATAGCTGCGTTTAAATAGAAAGATACCTTCGAGCAAAATGATGTCGATGTTTTCGTAAGCATAGCGATGCTTATGGAATTCAGTTGATGTTTCATGAACGTGATCAGCTGTGAGATCAACTCTGCGGTCGTGTTTTAAGGGAAGGACAAGATCACGGAACATCTCATCGAATCTGATGGCGTTTTCGTAGAAATGCTTGCCCGGCTGTATGCTGCTGAATCGAACATCGGGCAAATTGAGCCAGCCATCGGCATTTATCAGGGCTAAATTGAAGTTTGCGGATAATGATTCCGCGAGTCTCGACGAAATATAGCCTTTGCCACATGCGTCAATGCCGGAAATGCCGACGAGCAAACTTTGCTCTGCCGGCATCTCATTTCGCATTTTCAAAATGCGTTGTTTTGCTATGTCAAGGTCGGTCATTTTACATTCGGCCGAACGCCGGCGATGTTCAATCGTATTCGATATAGTCCGGTTCGGGCACACAAGTAAAGCGTCTTGCCGTCGTCGTCACCCCATGCCATGTTGTGGACATGCTGCGGCGTGCGGATCGTGCCTAGGTGCTTGCCTTCGGGCGACAGAATTTGCAGGCCGCCTGGAGCGGAAACATAAACGTTGCCTGCCGTATCGACCTTGATCCCGTCAAGAGCGTCTTCGCCGGGAAACGCGGTAAAGTCAAAGAACAGCTTGCCGTTCTTTAGTGTTCCGTCCGGCTGGACCTCGTAGCGCTTGACCACCTTGTTTTTCTCGTCCCAGTTGCCGACGTAGAGATACTTTTCGTCGGGCGAAAATGCAATACCGTTCGGGCCGGTGAACTCTTTGGTCAGCAATTGGAGCTTTCCTTTGTATAAGGAATAGACGCCTGAGAACGGCAGCTCTTTGCGTTTGTCGTCAAAAAACTTTGGCAATCCAAATGGCGGATCGGTAAAGAAAAGTGTGCCGTCGGAGCGGTAAACGAGATCGTTCGGACTGTTGAGCCGCTTGCCTTCAAATTTGTCGGCGAGAACAGTTTCGCTGCCGTCTTTTTCGAGACGAACAACGCGGTGATTGCCGTGTTGGTTGATTACGAGATCACCCTGCGGATCGAGTGTCAGACCGTTTGAACCAGGCTGGCCGTATTCGGCGATATCAGAGCCGCTATAGCCGCTCGGCGTGCGGAAAACGCTAAGTTTACCGTCGTTTGAATATTTGTAAATGATGTTCGAGTTCGGATCGCTAAAGAGCAAACCGTCGCCGACCCAGATCGGCCCTTCGGTAAATTTGAAGCCTTCGGCGAGTTTGAAAACCTTTGGGTTTGGGCCGACGATCTTGTTGATAGCTTCGTCCCTGCGATCGACCTCGACATTGACCTCGCTTGGCGTGATCGCGAGCGGGCCGGCTTCGCCTTTGTAAAATTCAAGCTTTGCTTCGCGAACCCAGATGAAGTTGGTCGGCGGATTTGAGATCGGGCCGTTGATGCCAAATATCGCAAGCTGGATCTTCTGCCCCGGCTTTACATCACGGCCGATAACAAGACGATTCGGCGCGTTCCAACCCGCGATAACGGAGCCGCCTTTTTGTCCGAGAAAGCGGGCGATCTCGCCGTTGACCCAAATCTCGGCGTAATCGTCGAGTGCGGTCTGAAATACGACCGTGGAGCCAACGGTTGAGAAGCCATCGACAAATTCGGGAATTGTTAGATTGACCCGATACCAATTGAACGAGAGCTTGCCGTTACCGCGACGTTTGGCAAGGTCAGTTGGTGCGACAACTAGCCAGTTGGCATCGTTAAAATCCGCAGCACCGGCATGCGGCGTGTAATCATAGGTTTTAACAGCCGGTCCGCTCGGCTGATCGTCGGCACCGGCGGAGTTGAACTGGGCCTCGACAATGCGCGTGTCGCTGTATTTCCATTGGCCGTTGACGGCTTTGACACCATCGATAGTGGCAAGATCGATCGATGCCGCGGGCTTGCCGCTCGGCACGTCCTGGGCGATCAAATGAGCCGCTAAAAGTATTGTAAATATGAGTGCGTTAAGAAATTTCATGATGCTTAGACTCCCGAATCTTATTTACGAAAGGCCGCCGAGAACGCAGAGTTGTATGAAATAGTAAGTTGCCCTCTGTGTGCCTCGCGGCCTTGCGTTGAATTGCTAACGAACCTTGACGACGTAATACAGGAACGCGCCGTCAACTTTTTTGAACCAATGCGGCGTGCCTTTTGGCACGATGACGACGTCGCCTTTTTTGAGCTGGCGCGTCTCGCCGCCGTCTATCATCGAACCGCGAAATTCATTTGCCGCGATCATTTTGGGATCGACAGACTTGCCGCCGGTGATAAACGTCGCCGTGCCGTCGAGGACATAGATAATGTCGGTGTCGAGTTCGTGGACCTCGCTCATGCCCGCCTTTTCGCGGCGGCTGGCGTGGACCATGTAGTTCTCGCCGTTGGAACCGTCTTCGAGCACCGCTCCTTTTGAAAAGGCGTCGGAAACGGTCTTGCTGTCAAAAAAAGTGACTGGCAGCATTTTGGCATTGCTCAAGGCTTCGGCTCCGGCTGTGGCGAGTTCCTCGTCCTGCACTGCCGACATCGCACCGGAAACACCGACGCCGCCGATAAGCTGGCCGTCAACCATGATCGGCACACCGCCCTGCAGCGGCGTAAAATCCGGCAGAGCGACCATCGCCGTGCGGCCGTTCTTGATAACGTCCTCAAAGAATTTGGTCGGACGTTTGAACATAACGGCGGTCTTTGCCTTGCCGATCGATATGTTCGCACCGGCGCTGAATGTTCCGTCGAGCCGTTCCAACGCGACGAGGTTTCCGCCGTCGTCAACAACGGCGATCACTCCGCCGGGCGCGTTATTCTTTCTCGCATATTCCTTTGCCGCAGCGATCGCGGTCCGAGCGCCTTCAAGGGTGATCGATTTTTTTTCTGTTGTTTGCGCATTAGTTGCGAACGCCAATAGAAGCAGCGACGCAGTAATAAATCCGGTATTCTTAAAAATGCTTTTCATAATCATTCCTTTTGCGGGCGACCGTGACCGCCCGTTTATCTTTTTGTAACTTTCTTAATTTGATTTCGCCGTGATGGTGATACACAACACCTCTTTGGTTTCCGGGTAAGTAAAGCCGTCCTTTACAAAATGAACAACCCCATTCTCAGCTGCCCCCGTGTTCTTTGCACTTTGACGCGGCGCTTGTTCGCTGCCGATCCCGGGGGCCTGGTTGACTTCCGTTCCGGCATCCCAGAGCTGAAAATCGCCCGTGATGTCACCGCTGACAGGGTTGCCCTTTGCGTCAAACAACGCGAGCGCGGTTGCCGGTGCGTAAAACAGGTCGTTCGATTGGCCGTACATTGCTATGAGATCCAGCTTCATGCCCTTGGTTGCCGTGAACGTAAATTCAAATGCACCGCCGGGCAGAATAGGCGACGGCATATCGGCACCGACCGGCTTGTTGAAGATGCCCATATTTGCGCTGCCGATAACCGTCAGCAGATCCGCGGCAAACAACTCCGGATTGCCATCCTCAGCCTGTGCTTCGAGAGCCGCTGATGCTTTTTTGCCTTCATTAAAGAAGTCCGAATTTTTGCCTGTAATCACATAAATGCCCGGCGACACTGCAAATGGGTATTTCGTTCCGTCCTGAGCGGTGAGGCCATCTTTATCCGAAATATTTTCGACGCGAACGGTAAATGTCGCTTGCCTTTTTCCATTGCTGCTAAATGCAAATGTGCTCGTTTGCACGCTCACGACCAAGGCCGTGGCGATTGTCATTGCTGTTATTAATTTTTGTTTCAACATATAAATTCTCTCCGTAAATGTTCGATTGGTTTCACGCAAGCCGCACTTCGTATGGCCGCGTTTCAGCTTCGTAAATCCCAGAGTGCCGCCGTCTTATTCCAAAAAGAATCTTTGGAATAATCCGACCCTAGTGCGGAATTTCAAAAGCGGAGACCAGTATTTCCAAAAGCCTATGAATGAGGATCTAGAAATTGAAGACTCACTTGAGTCTGCGGAAGATGTGCTGCTTAAAACACTCATCGACGAACTGGAGCGCAGCGTGCAGATCATCGACGCTGTCGACGACATTTCGTTTTGCAGGATCGCAAACAACACCGGAGGTATTGGTGCCCAGTTCCGGCACAATCTGGATTTTGTCGGCAGCCTCTTAAAAGGCATCGACATTGGCCGGATCGATTACAACGATCGGGAGCGGGATGAACGGGTCGAGACAGATCGGCAATACGCTGCGAGACGATTCACAGACGCAATAGAACGGCTGAGCGGATTGAGTCCGAGGATCATGGCAAAGAGTGTGCTCATTCGTTCAGAGATCGATAACGACACGTGGCTGTCGTCGAGCGTCGCACGCGAGGTCGAATTTGTTCACAGCCACACAGTTCATCATCATGCGTTGATTGGTGAAAAGTTGGCCGGTTTTGGAATCAAGGTCACTGAGAATTTTGGCGTTGCTCCGTCAACACTCGAATATTGGAAAAAGAAGGCTGCGTAAGCAGTCGCATTTAGGGGGAAATTATGTCATCAAAATTAAACATTATTAGCTGGATCTGCCGCATCATCGTGGCAGTCATATTATTTCAAACGCTGTTTTTCAAATTTACCGGAGCCGAGGAATCGAAATACATATTCTCGACGCTGATGGGGCCGGAACTTGAAGCATATGGACGCATTGGTTCGGGCGTCGTTGAACTTTTTGCCGTCATTCTTTTGCTCATTCCGGGCAAGGCGTGGCTTGGTGCATTTGTCGCGCTGGGCACGATCTCGGGAGCGATCATGAGTCATCTGACGATGCTCGGCATTGTTGTTAAAGATGACGGCGGGCTGCTTTTCGGTTTGGCGGTCACGGTTTTTGTCTTAAGCGCGGTCGTTCTGCTGATCCATCGCCGTGATTTGCCGATCCTTGGCCGATTCTTAACTGTCCAACTCTAACCGGCACAACACACATGCCCGACTTTTTACAAACCTTTCAACAAAGCGTTCCGGAATTATCCGCGGCCGCTTTGTTCTTTCTGTTCTTCTTTGGCACGTTTGTCAGCGAAGATGCTGCGTGTCTCGCCGCAGGAGCGACAGCGGCAAACGGCAGTATTGGATTTGCATCTGCATTAACGGCGTGTTTTCTCGGCATTTTTGCGGGTGATCTTTTGCTGTATGCGGCCGGCCGTGTGTTTGGAGATAGGATCTTCGAAAACCGTCTCGTGCAGCGGTTCGTTTCGGATGAGACAAAAACAAAAGCCTCAGTATGGCTCGATAAGAACGGAGCTACGGCTGTGTTTCTTTCGCGTTTTGTGACTGGCCTGAGACTTCCCACATATCTCGCGGCCGGCGCACTGCAGACCGATCTTAGAAAATTTGTGCTTTATTTCCTGCTCGCTTCCGCAATCTGGACGCCGATACTCGTTGGAGCGGCAACATTTACGCAACTTGGCATTTTCCGACAGCACGCGATCGCTGGATTGATCATTATCGCTCTGGTCATTCGGCTGGCACTCAAATATTCATCACGAAAAAACCGTCGATTGCTCGTTGGGCGAATAAAGCGGATCGTGAATTGGGAATTCTGGCCGATACAGCTCTTTTACGCACCTGTAGTTCTATACGTGATCGGTCTCGCGTTCAACCACCGCAGCCTGACTGCCTTTACAGCGGTCAATCCCGTAATGCCGGCCGGCGGATTTAAGGGAGAATCGAAAAATGACATATACGAGCTGTTAAAAAAATCTGATGTTGCTCAGCCTTTTATGTTACGGCACAAACTATTCAGCTTAACTGAACCTGTTGCGGAAAAGGTGCTTCAGGCGCAACGTCTCATTGACGAACATCATTTGAACTTTCCGCTGGTGCTCAAACCCGATGCCGGAGAACGCGGCAAGGACGTTCGTTTTGTCGGCTCATTCAACGAACTGGAAAGCGAGATCGCAGTGGCTAAAACCGACCTCATTCTGCAAGAAAGTGTGTCTGGTGAAGAGATCAGCATTTTTTATTATCGTTACCCTGGTGATGTAAATGGCCAAATCTTTTCGATCACCGAAAAGGATTTTCCGTCTGTTGTTGGGGACGGACGCTCAACGTTGGAGGAGCTTATCCTGAACGACCAGCGTGCGGTATGTGTTGCCGAAAAATACTTCGAACAAAATCGCGAACGGCTCGATAAGATTCCTGCCGCGGGCGAAGACGTGCAACTGATCGGCATCGGAACACATTCGCTCGGAGCTATATTTCTCGACGGTGACTGGCTAAAAACTGGCGCTCTGGAATCGAAGATCAATGACATTTGTCGCGGATCAGACGGATTTTATTTCGGACGCTTCGATATTCGGGCACCCACATTTGCTGATATTCAACGGGGTGAGAATTTTAAGATCATCGAACTAAACGGCGTCACAAGTGAATCGACCAACATCTACGACCCGCGATATTCACTTTTTGACGCATATCGGATTTTGTTTCGTCAGTGGCGAATAGCGTTTGAGATCGGTGCCGAAAACATTAAACTTGGAGCCAGTAGGACGAGCATTTTGGATCTTGCGAAACTGACTTTTGGGCTGGACATAGCGATGAAAAGACCAATCTCGATCGCAAATTTGAAACAGACAGACCAATGTGCGTGATATATTTGGCTTTCAGCCAACATCCGGATCATCCGCTGATATTACTTGCCAACCGGGACGAGTTTTATGACCGGCCATCGCAGGCCGCGAGGTTTTGGGATGATCTTCCGAACATATACGGCGGACGTGATCTGGTTGGCGGCGGCACATGGCTAGGCGTCACCAAAGGCGGCAGGTTTGCAGCGGTGACTAATTATCGCGATCCGTCGGCTCCGATCGGTATACGATCGCGCGGCAATTTAGTCGCTGATTTTCTCAAATCCAACGAGCGAGCAAACCATTATTTAGGGCAAGTAAAAACCGTATCGAACGAATATTCAGGCTTTAACCTGATCGCCGGCGAACTTTCCAGCGGCAGGCATGAACTTTTTTATTACTCAAATCGCGGAAATGATGTCCAAGAACTCGGTCCCGGGATATATGGCCTGAGCAATCATCTCCTCGATACTCCTTGGCCAAAAGTCGCGAAAGGTAAGGTCCAATTCGCCAACCTACTAAGCAATGGCCATTTTTCTCCGGAGGAATTGTTCGAAATTCTCGCCGACGAATCTCTCGCCGACGACAAAAATCTGCCCTCAACGGGCGTACCTTATGAGACAGAGAAAGCTATCTCCGCAGTATTTATCAAAACACCCGGCTACGGCACCCGTTGCTCGACTATACTGACTTTCGATAATAATTTTGATTGGAAATTCGAGGAGCGGGTATTTGTTTGAGGTCAGGAAAACATCCGTCGGTATTTTTCGTTCATCCTTCGCACGTCAAACACCACAAAAAAATCGATTGTACCAAATTGGCGGTCGATCATTGGCGGGCTGCAGACTCGGGCTCCGAGACGGAGATACATATTGAAAAGAGCAGGCAGGTCAACATCGTTCTCGTCCGCTGTATCAGTCACACATAGACCATTACGAAGTGGCTTGACCGTCAATTGTTCGTGAAAATATCCTTCACGGGAAAGTTGGCGAAATGCCTTTCTGCCTGTCTCAGGATTTGCGTCAAAGATCGAGCAGCAGCCAAAAAAATATCGTTTGCCGGTGTGTTCAAGATACGCCAGAAGGCCCTTCCATAATAGAAAAAGCACTTTCGTGTTTCGGTGGTCTTTTGAAATACAGGCCCGGCCGATCTCAATGCCGTGCCGCAGCACGTCCTTCGGTAAGTCTTCGATCGTAAACTCGCTCGCTGAGTAAAAGCCGCTTATGGAGCCCGCGGATTCGAGTGTGTTCAGGCGATATGTGCCTACAGTCAAACCGGTGTCACGATCGATCACGATCAAATGCCGACATTTGAAATCGTAGGCGTCGAATTCCAGCCGAGAGTCGGTGGGCTGCGCCGTTTCACCGCCAAGCTCAACAGTGAATACTTCATGGCGAAGCCTAAGCGCCGTGGCCACTTCGCCTGCATTTCTTGCAAGACGGACTTCATACCGCCCCGATTCGATCAAAGGAAAATCGTCCGCAACACGTTCAACAGAAACGCGCGGTCGGTGTTTGAAAACTGGTTTGGTTGATACGCGGATCTTACCTAGAGCTTGCATAGAAATTCAACGATACGCATTGGTGATCGTAGCCCAGTTAGTAGATTTAAGTTTCACACTCACTGCCTCGTTGGTTGTATCCCTAGTCACGAGAAAACTATTCCGCAAAAAACGATCACTCCGTTGCAAATGTTACATATGAACGCCGATTTGAGAATGTAGCTAAGTCCAATAGTTTCGGTCGAGCGAGCGGTAATTGATGGCCTCGCTAATATGGTTGGGCTGGATGTTTTCGCTGCCGTCCAGATCGGCGATGGTGCGTGAGACCTTTAAGATGCGATCATGTGCCCGCGCGGATAAACCCTGACGGAGCATTGCCTTTTCAAGCAACTCTTCGCTCTGCGAGTCAAGAGCGCAGAATGTGCGGATCTGTTTAGGAGACATTGCCGAGTTTGAAAAAACTCCGCCGGAACTGAATCGTCTTAGCTGTATTTCGCGTGCTTTGACAACTCGTTCGCGGATCACTTCCGAGCGATCGCCCTCCGGCACACCGCGGCCACGAAGTTCATTGAACTTAACGGCGGGTACGTCGATGTGAATATCTATTCTGTCCAATAGCGGTCCCGAGATCTTGCCGACATATCGCTGTATCTCAGAGGGCGAGCATTTACATTCGCGGGATGAGCCGAAGTAGCCGCACTTACAAGGATTCATAGAGGCTACGAGTGTAAAGTTCGCCGGAAAGGTCAACGAAGTTGCAGCACGAGAGATCGTGACCGTCTTGTCTTCCATCGGCTGGCGCAAAACCTCGAGAACGCTGCGGTCAAATTCCGGTAATTCGTCGAGAAACAAGACCCCGAGATGTGAGAGAGAAACTTCACCCGGTTTAGGTATCGAGCCGCCGCCGATCAGTCCTGCCTGCGAAACGGTATGATGCGGCGATTTAAATGGCCGCTCAATGATCAAACCTGCTTTACCAGTTAGGCCTGCGACAGAGTGGATCTTAGTTATCTCTATTGCCTCTTCAAATTCCAGGGGCGGCAGAATGGTCGGCAAACGCTTGGCAAGCATCGTCTTGCCCGAACCCGGCGGGCCGATAAACAGGATGTTGTGGCCGCCCGCGCTGGCGACCTCGAGAGCCCGTTTAGCGGTCTGCTGGCCGCGCACCTCGTTAAGATCCACACGATATTTGTTCTCGCGGGAACTCAAATCCGAAATATCGAGCCTCAGCGGCCTGACGGCAGTTTCGCGTCCTGTTTGCAGGTCTTGCGACAGTTCTGCCGCTGTGCGGAGATCTTTGACCGGAAAGACATTGATGCCGTTGACGACTGCTGCTTCGGTCGCATTTTCGTCTGGAAGCAGCAGGTTTTTAACGCCGGCCTCACGAGCTTTTAGAGCGATGGATAAGGCTCCGCGAACAGGCCTCACTCGTCCGTCGAGCGACAATTCGCCTACGCTCATCGTTTGCTGCATACTGTCGATCCCAAGATCGCCCGCCGCACCAAGAATCGCCAAAGCAATGGGCAGATCGAAGGCCGCTCCCTCTTTGCGGACGTCGGCCGGAGCAAGGTTGACGGTGATCTTTTGGATCGGGAAAAAGTAGCGGCTGTTCGTGATCGCTGCGCGGATGCGCTCGCGCGACTCGCGGATAGCAGTATCCGGCAAACCGACTACGGTAAAGTTTGGAGACTGGTCGTTCTCAGCGCTCGGACGCAGGGCAACCTCGATGTCCACAACCAGAGCATCGATGCCGTACACGGTCGCCGATTGCGAGAGGAAAAGCATAGACTAATTCGATATTTGAAAAAAGATTATTTGCAGTCTAGCATCGTAATTTTCAAATGTCGATATATTGTCGTCGTTAACTTTTTCCGCTCATCCCGACCTTTCGTGTCCCAAGCTGTCTCACTGCCCGAGCGAAACGCGCAACTTACTGTTTTTATTAGAGTTGCGACGTTTTTGGCCCTCCGTTTCGCGTTTTTTGAGAAAAAATAACACATTGTGTCACACAATTTGCAATTGTTGTAAGTAATGCACTTACTTGTTTCACTTGTTCGCGGCACAGCGATCTTCGCTGAGACAAGCTTTCCACCAAAACAACGATACCCAGTCGCTACCGCGCCTGGGTTCTGACACCTTCATTTTCAACTTTCCACTATTCACTACATTCGTCCCGCACCAACCTAACGCACTTTAGAACAAATTGGAATACTAACCTTCTCGATATGACGCAATTTTCTCGATTTGACGTAACTTTCCGACTTTGGCAGCCGGCCCATTTTCATTGACTTACGAGCAAAAGGGGATATAATGCTCGGCAACTCTCAGATGTATTTGTGAGGCAAAAAAAGACGGATTTTTTGTATTTCTGGCAATATTTCACCAGTTCTTACGCATAAACAAATGAAAAGGCAAAAGGCAGAATTATTACGATCCGGCGGAGCGATGTTATGCGAGAAATGAGATATGCGATAGGTTTGGCGGCTGCGGCAGTTATTGTAGTTATGGCTCTTAATGTTCTGATCCGTAAGGTTGAAGGGCAAACAGTGATCAGCCCGGCTGATAACACTTCAAATATTGAGTCAAACGAGCGAACACCGACGCCGAGCGGTGAAATACCGGACGAATATCCGGAACAGAATTCCCTTTTCCCAGTTGTCGGCCAAGCAGATACCGAGAATCCAATTTCACCGCTCTCAGAGGTAAAGCTGGCTGCTTCGGACGGAGCCGCAAACCATCGATTCAGCGAATCGATTGCGATCTACGGGGATACAATCGTTGTCGGAGCGCCTGGCTCTTCGGTTGGTGGCGTGAACCAAGGTGCTGCGTATGTTTACGTCCGTGACGGATCGAATTGGGTGTTACAGCAGAAACTGACCGCCTCAGACGGGGCGGTGGGCGATAGGTTTGGCACGGCGGTCGCCATTTTCGGTGACACTGTGATAGTTGGTGCGCCCTTTGATGACGTTGGTTCCACGTCTACCAACCACGGATCGGCGTACGTCTTTGTGCGAAATGGGACAAACTGGACCGAGGTACAACACCTGATACCGAGCAACAGCCAGCTAGACGCCCATTTTGGTTTCTCGGTTGCGTTGTATGGCGACAAGATGGTGATCGGTGCTCCAAGGCACATCCAGACCATTATCAATCCGCAGAGGCGAACGGGCGTAGCATACTCGTTCATTAAGAGCGGTGCGAGTTGGGTCGAACAGCAGATTTTAACGCCGAGTGATTCAACGCTCGATAACGAGCGATTCGGGGATCGAGTCACCATGTCCTCAGATACTGTCGTCGTCAGCTCACCTGAGAAAAGTATAAATGGAAATATCATACAGGGCATCGTGTCGGTTTTTGTTTCAAACGGAGGCTCGTGGACAGAACAGGCTGTCTTGACCGCAAATGACGCCCGGAACTTTGGTAGAGGTATTACGATAACGGGCGATGTCCTGATCGTTGGTGCTCCCACTTCCACGGCCCAATTCAGCAACCAGGGAGCCGCCTATGTTTTTGCCCGCACTGGCACGAGTTGGGCGCAGCAGCAGAAACTTACAGCGAGCGACGCCCTGGCAAGCGCCGGTTTCGGGTACGCCGTGTCGATGATTGGAAACACCGTTGTTATTGGAGCATGGACGATGAACATCGGAGCCAACAACCTTCAGGGAGCGGCTTACATTTTCAGAGACAATGGTGTTTCCTGGACTCAGCAAACGCGAGTGACTGCCGCGGACGGTGCTGCGAGTGACCGGTTTGGCTCCTCTGTAGGCCTCACTGACAGCTGGGTTGTAATTGGGGCGGTTGAGGATGACATCGGTGCGAACGGCAACCAGGGCTCGGCATACGTTTTTAACCGATGCGAGATCGGCGCACGCGGGGAATCGGCCGCAGGCGCACAGTGCGAGTCTGAGATCATCGTTAATACTACTGGCGACGAGCCTGATGAGGATACTAGCGATACTGAGTGTGATGTCGATGAAGCATCGAGCGGACTACAGTGCACCCTGCGCGCCGCCATACGGGTCGCCAACGACCTGGCCGGCCCTGACACGATCAAGTTCAACATCCCCGGCAGCGGCGTCCAAACGATCGCACCCGCAACCGCTCTGCCCAATATCACCTCAAAGGTCACCATCGACGGGACCTCACAGCCGGGCTATTCCGCCTCACCGTTGATCGAGATTCAAGGCTCTCTAGCAGGGAACGGCGTGAACGGGCTCGTCTTCTTGGGAGCAAGCAACCAGTCCACCGTCAAGGCCTTGACGATCAATCGTTTCGAGCAAGCAGGCGTGTTATTCCAAAGCTCGGAAAATCGCATCGAAAATTCTTGGATCGGGCTGAGTGCTGACGGCTTGTCTGCCGGGTCACCTGTCCAAGGGGCTGGTGTCCGGATTCTCAGTGCAGACAATCATGTCGGCGGGGCCAGAAATGGCGCTGCCGCAAATAACCTGATCGCGGGCAACGCTGTCGCACAGGTTTTTTTGGAGACACTAAATGCAACGAGGAACAAGATCAAAGGAAACAATATTGGTCTAAACGTCAGCGGCATCCCTCCAGAAGGTAATTTCTTGACGGGGGTTCTTTTGCTGCAAGCCGGTTCGAACAACACGATCGGAGGAAATACCGCTGCGGATATAAACATAATTACAGCGGATGCCACTGGGATTTCTATCGATAATACTGAGGCCTTCGACAATCAAAACACCATCGCTGGAAATCGAATACTCGGCTGCGGCACGGGCGTGTCGATAGTCAATTCTGGCGGCAACACAATCGGCGGCGATTTTGGTGCAGGCAGTAACCATATCGGAGGTAACTCAAGTTTCGGAATTACGATCGATGACACTGTTGACGAAGCGTTAGCTTTCTTGGTCGATGAGAACAAGGTGTTTGGAAACCTCATAGGCATTTCGCCCGAGTATCAGATGTTCGGTAACGGTACGGGAGTCGGAATAATTAAAGGAACCAATAATTCAATAGGAAGCGGTCAGCCGCAACATCGCAATATTATTAGTGAGAATTCAAGTGCGGGCGTCGGGTTGAACCCCGGTGCGAAATTGAATTTGGTGCTGGGAAACTATGTCGGTACTAATGCCGATGGGACTTCGGAAAGCGGAAACGGATCCGGCGTGATGATTCGAGGAAATCAAAACACCGTTGCCGGTAATTTGATCTCGGGTAATCAATACGGAGTCAGTGTCCAAAGTTTCGAAACGAATCCCGCACCGCTCGGTAACACAGTTCAGAGCAATCGTATAGGGCTTGCAGCGTCTGGTGACGAGGAGATTTCAAATCAAATTGGAGTTTTTCTTCTCGAAGGAAAAACGATAGTTACTGGAAACACGATTTCGGGAAATACAGCCGAGGGAATTCTTATTCTAAGCAACGAAAATACTATAACAAGCAATATGATCGGCACGGACGTGACCGGCAATTCTGCGGTGGGCAATGGCGATGGCGGAGTTCGCATTGCGGGTACACTCAATACGGTTATCGGCAATACGATTTCCGGCAATAAAAATGGAGTTAACATAACCCGGGCTATTCCGAACGAACCGATTCCAACCAATAATGTTGTACAAGGTAACTTCATCGGAACTAATGCAACGGGTACTGCTCCTGTTCCAAATACCGAAAATGGAGTCGAGGTTGGTAACAATGCGATCGACAACAAGATCGGCGGTCTCACATCAGGCGCGGGAAATATTATTTCCGGTAATGGCATGGCGGGAATTTTGGTCCAACACTTAGGGGGTGGCGGTGCTATAGCGCCGTTTGAGACCAAAATACAAGGAAACTCCATCGGCACAGATCCCTCCGGCACCGCTGCGATACCTAACACCGGATCTGGTGTTTATATAAGAGGTGGCATTTCGACGCGGGTCGGTGGCACTGGGAGTGATATGCCCGCAGCTCGCAATATCATTTCAGGCAATGGAGGCGACGGCATACGAATCGCCGACAACGGTATCGTGAATCGGATCACAGGCAATTACATAGGTGTCGCAGCCGACGGCGTGAGCGCGTTGGGCAACACCGGAAACGGCGTAACCATTGCGAGTGGCTCGGCGAGCAACATCATCGGCGGCCCAGAAACGAACGCTGGCAACACGATCGCATTCAACGCTAATGGGGTAGTTCTCTCGCCCGATGCCGGTGCGGGCAATCTCATCGACCCCAATCGCATTTTCGCTAATGCACTCTTAGGGATTGATCTTGGCGGTGATGGTGTTACTCCTAATGATCCGGCGGATGCGGATGTCGGGCCGAACAAGCTGCAGAACTATCCAACGTTTGTCTTCTCGATCAGCGGCGGCAATTTGATCGTCAACTACAAGGTAGATTCGGCACCGGAGAATTCTGCGTATGGCACGAATGGAATTTATGTTGAATTCTTCGAGGCGGATTCTACCGGGGCCGGACGAGATTTCCTTGGGTCGGATTCTTATCTGCTCAGCGATTATTCGAGCGGCAGCCCGGGTTCAAGAAAGAAGAATCTCGGTAACGCGGCGGCACTTGGGTTTGCGGAGGGTGACACAATGACCGCCACGGCGACCGACGCCGACGGCAACTCGTCGGAGTTTACACCACCGGTCAGCAGCGCGCCGTCGTTCATCAGCGGGACAGTCACTTACGCCAACGCGATCCCTGCCTCGACGCGATTTGTCTCAAATGTATTGATAAGTGGTGCGGGTTCGCAAAATGTTTCGACGACGACTGCGGCTCCGGGTGCAATTGCAGGTCAGTATACTTTGATGGGCTTCGGTTCGGGTTCTTACAGCGTTTCGCCTTCAAAAACTGGCGGCGTGAACAACATCACCTCGTTTGACGCAGCGAGGATCTCACAGCACGTTGCCGGGCCGCCGAATCCGCAATTGACCGGAAATCAACTTATTGTGGCTGATGTCAGCGGAAACACGTCGGTGACTTCGTTCGATGCGGCGATGATCGCAAAGTTCGTGGCCGGGCCTCCGTATGCCTCACCAGGCATTGGCTCGACCGCGACCTGGAGATTTACTCCTGCGAACAGGAATTATGCGTCGGTCACGAGCAGCATTTCCGGTGAAGATTATTCGGCGCTACTAATGGGTGAGGTCTCGGGGAATTGGAACAATACAGGTACAAGGCCCGCGGGAAGAGTGGAAAGTGGAAAGTTGAAAGTGGACCGTGAAGACGGCGGACCGGAGAGAGGTATTGCGGTCGCGCTGCCGACGCTTGTTGCTTCTTCTGATAAAGAGATCCTTGTTCCTGTAAATGTTCAAGGCATCGCGAACAAGGGCGTGATCTCATATGAGTTCGATCTCAGGTATGATGCTTCGGTGATACAGCCGCTGGTTGATCCGGTTGATGTAAAAGACACAGCGAGCCGAGGGCTTTCGGTTGTGACAAATGCGGCCGAGCCGGGGCTTTTACGAGTTGTGGTTTACGGAGCCTTTCCAATAGACGAGAACGGCGTGATGTTGAATCTCAGATTCACGGCGGTCGGAGGAGCGGGTTCGGTTTCACCGATCTTGTTCGAGCGAATAATGTTCAATGAGGGCGAGCCGCGAGTTAGTATTGCAGACGGAAAAGTTGAATTGTTCTAATCCAAAATGCGTAAGAGCCTGCGGCTGACAGTTTCTCGTCACCACCTTTGCTAAATGGCTCAGTGGATTGATCGCTCTGCTCTGAGGTCTATAACCTTACGGGGGCTTGCCTCGTATTGTTTTGAGTATTCTGTCCTTTATTTATACAATTAGGTTTATGGAATTAGCGATGATCGGCCAGCCGGCCGACAAAGCGAGGAATCGATGAGAGAATTTTTTAAAGGCCTGATATTGTTTGTAGTTTTTTGCATTACTTTTTCATCTCTGACGGCTTGTAGCGGGACGCAAGCGGGAAATGCGAGTTCCGCAAACAGCTTGGCAAAAGGCAACTCACAGACGTCCGGCAATAAGGGTGCAGATTATCCTCCAGTGGTTTCAGGTATTTCGGAGGGCGTAATTCACCTTTTGGATGGCACCAAAACAAAGCTCTCAGATCACAAGGGCAAGGTGGTCGTACTCAATCTATGGGGTATTTGGTGCGGCCCGTGCCGCGACGAGATGCCGCATCTTGCCGCTATGCAAAAGCAGTATGCGGATAAAGGATTTGAGGTGATCGGCCTGAATGTAGGTGACCACGAAGGCAACGCTGAGCCAGTTGAGAATATCAAGCGATTTGCAGAACAGTCGAAGATCGACTACACGCTTGCTCGGATCGAGAGCCCGATGATCAATCAGTTTTATCTACTTTCAAAACAGCAGTCCGTGCCGCAAACCATACTCGTTGACCGCGAAGGCCGTTTGCGTGGACTTTTTGTCGGCGGCGGTCCGCGTGTCTATAACGAACTGCAGCAGACTCTCGATAGAACTATGAACGAGTAACATCGCCAACCTTCGGCTCGACCAGCAAAGTCTTAAAGCTGGACAAACTCACCAATCCCGGCGCCGAGCGGCGCGGTTTATTTACAAATTTTTTTTGGGTGTAATTTACAGCGGCTTTTGTCTGTTTGCTTCCGCCACTGTAAAAGGCGGCAAGCTGCGCGGCCTCGACAAGTGTGCGGTTCGGGATCTCTTTCCGATTAGGATTTCTAATGACAACGTGTGAGCCGGGATAATCGGCAGCGTGCATCCACAGGTCGAGGGAACGCGCGATCCGAAATGTCAGGTAGTCATTGTCCGCCGCTTTCTTGCCCACAAGTATCTCGAAGCCATCCGATGACATAAATCGTCTAGCCCCTTTGAACACAGCTTCTTGTTTTTTCTTACGCCCGATTGGCGCAGCTTTTTGCGTCGGCGTTATCAGCGTTGATAGGAATTCCAGGTCACCGGCTTCGATGGCTGCGTCTATTTGCCGCAATGCGGTTTCGGCAAGTTCTATCGCCGCTTTGGTATTTTCGATCCGCTCATCGATAATGCGCTGGCCGTTTCGCGCTTTTGCATACCGTCGAAAGTAGCTTTCCGCAACCTCGCTGAGCGAAGCATTTTCGTCGCCTTCTATCTCACGCGTCGGTGCAGCCTCATCAAAATAGTCCGTAACAAGAATATGGTTCGCATTTCGTGTGGCGGTGCCGACATTTGCAAGCAGCAGATCACCGTAACGTTTCCATTTTTCCGGGTCGCCGTGTTTTTCGAGATCACTTTGGAGGTTATCGATCAACTTTCGATGTCTTGCCAGCGAGGCTGCAACCTTTCGCCGCGCCGCGGCCACAGCTCGCTCAAAGGCCGCTTCCCTTTCGAGTTCTTTCGCAGATCTTATTGGCAGCTCGGCGTTCATTCGATTAATTGTAGCGAGAATCGGCGACAATGCAGAAGCCGACGCAATAGTAAGGGCGTTCCACTCGGTATTGAGTGTAACGCCCTTACTAAGGTGCGACTTCCGGATATCAAGATGATTCTAAAATTCTCGGACTAAGATCGTGCCTGACAAAAGGTCGTGGAGTGCACGCCGTTCTTCATTGAAAAGGACTGTTAAGAACGGGGCTCCCGCGAAAACGACCGTAGCGAGGAACACGGAGGAATTAACAGCCGCCTGACGCATTGTTGGGTATTCATTTTCTATGGCATCGACTAGTTCGAGCTGAAACAGCCGCATTCCCATCGTTTTGCCAAAAAAGCCGAGGCAAGCTGTCAAATAAATAAACATGACGATCGCCCAAGTCCCTGCAAATGTGAGGAAACTGCCTGCCGTGAACCAATTTCCGCTGGTAAATGCCAGCGGCGATAGCATGAGCATCGTTGTAAATCCGCCGATGATAAAGTCAAACAGGCCGGCCCCGAACCGCATTGAGAACGGCGCCAGATCTTCAATATCGTCCACGTCAAGAGCCGAATTATCAGGTTCGTCGATCTCAAAATTTTCCGCCGTGATATGTATTCGTGTGCTCTCTGGAAATTGAATGGCCTGTTGGCCGCTTTCTATTTTTTCGACGCGTGCGATCACCGGTTTTTCAGCCAGTGCATCAGGCTCAGTTGGCAATTCGATCTGCGGAAGTTTATTCGTATCGCGTTTTTCGGCTGCCGGCACAGACGGGCTGACGAGCTTGGGTTTTTGTAATGCCGGAAACTTTGCAGGGGCGATCCCAAAGACGAACGTAGGGTTATTGCCGCTCGGTGAAATAACTCCAAACGGGCGCGCAGGAGCTTTTTGCACGGGCGATGCGGATTTGATCGTTTTAGCCGGTGCTTCAAAAAAGTTATCTCGAGATTCGTTGATCCGCCGCATCGCGCTTGCAACTCGCGGGTCACCTATCTTCTGGCTCGTTTCCATCTCGGGCTGTCTTGTCGGCTCAGTTTTCAGCGCCAAGTTTCCGTGATTTGCAGACTGCATTTCCGATTGAGATGCTGCTGTTACAGCCGCATCCGCTCGTCCGCCCTTTCGCTGCTGAACCGCATTCTGCAGTTGAATTCGCCAATCCGGCAACGCCGAACTTTTGTTCTGAAATTCCACCAGTGTCTGACTGGTTTTATGTGTGACAAGGTTTGCAGTAGCCGTCCTTTTTTTAACAACTGGCGGCGGCAAAGCCTGACTCGCAGAGGCTGGCTGCGGCGTCGACTTGGCTTTGGGTTGTTTTGGAACGAGGCGGCCGCTTGTTATTTTTGACTCTAGTTCTTCCCTGACCGAATCATTCATCATGGCGCCGCATGCTGGGCAAATTGAGAGTGTTGGGGCTAGACTCCGTTGGCATACCGGGCAGTTCATAGGCTTTAGGCAGGATACTTATAGTTTAAAATTTTACGCAGAGAGTTTCCAAAAACTAAGTGATAGTATCAGGATTTACTTTAACTGGTCAACTCTAAAGCGCAGAAAACTTTAAATCTTTCGACCTTTTATTGATGGCTATATTTTCGATATGCACACGTTTAACCACTTTAAGGAAGTGGCGCGATCAAAGAGGTTGGCGTCCCGCAAAACCTGCATCTATTTCGTGCCACCATCTGACCTCATTGCCCTCACCTAACTGCCAACAAAGCAGGACAACGCGATCGCCGCGCATACTGGGAAAATCGATCAAACCGCGAGTATGGTCCTTTATTTCAATGCCAGGGCCATGCAGGTCAGTCGTCAATTTCCCGATCTTGTAGAGCGTGTTCACATACCCAGTGCCGCCTTCCATGCCGCCACCGAAATTTGATGCACCTGCCGCCGCCCGCGCAGCATCGCGTAAAGCTTCGACGCTGGCATAAAGGCTACGGATCGATTCCAGCTTTGGAATTATAGTAGGCAGCAATGCGCTGGCTTCGGAAATCGTAAAAAGTTTCATCTCTCGTTTCTGATAGACACAAAATCTGCGATGTTTTCTGATTCGGCTTCGTCAAAGCCGCTTTCGAAGTTTGCCGGAGAGCCCGCCGGAACGAAAGAAGGAATTTCGTAGCCACCGGGCTGCGTAACATCCTTTCGAATTAGATCGGCTATGTCGCCTAGGTCGATAAAAAAATCACCCACGTCGATCAGTCGCGGCGCCGTGTTTGAGCGAAACCCGGCGATCTCAACGCGGCAGCCTTTGTAAGCGACGGCGTTGATCGCGTAAACAAAATCTTCGTCACCCGAAACGAGAACGGCCGTATCATATCTCCCGGCGAGACTAAGCATATCGACTGCTATCTCGACGTCGAGATTGGCCTTTCGCGTGCCGTCGTAAAATGTCTTCAGCTCTTTCTGAACGACGCGGAAACCGTTCCGTCTCATCCACAAAAGAAATCCCTGCTGGCGTTCTGCACCCACATCGACGCCTGTGTAGAAAAATGCTCGCAGAAGGCGCCCGTCGCCCAAAAGCACGCGCAGCAGTTTGTTGTAATCAATGTCTATATTATGAAAGCGGGCCGCATGAAAAAGATTGTTGCCGTCAATAAAAACGGCGACGCGGCCACGATGCCCAAGCTGCCAGGACGTACCTGGAGTCGTATCGAACTGCATTTCGTTGTACCTCAAAACAGCGAGAATTAACGGCCTGTTGTCGATAGTGCGAATGCGTAGAGCGGCAGCTTGAGTGAATGTTTTACAAAATCAGAGTCTGATCTTTTGTATTGCCTGTATTGAAAATATTAATAAATACTTTAAATCTATCTTTACATCACAGCTAAGTCCGACATTTGCGCTTATTCGAAACGAGCCTGTTCTTAGTTTGCCTATCGCTTTTCCAACGGTCAAGCATTTTGGAAGGCAAAGTGTTAAAATCGGTGCGTCGCTCTATGGCCGTTGATCCCGAAAAGCAAGAGAAATCTGCAACCACATTCGATCCCGAATTTCAGACGGAGAATATTGCATTTGATCCGAAAGAGATGCTTGCTTGCGACGGCTGCGGGCGGACAAATCCGCCAAATCGTCTAAACTGCATTTACTGCGGAAGCGAACTCAATATACAAGTCGATGACGCCGCCTCGATCAAGACAAATCGCAGAACACTCGAACTGTGGGAACGCGGCTTTAATGTAATAGTTCGCGAAAACACAGCCGAACGGTCCTCGGTCGACAAGATCGCCGATCTTTTGTCGATGGATCCCGCTGACGTCTCGATGATCCTTACCGTGGGCATGCCTTTGCCGCTTGCGCGAGTCGAAAACGAAAAGGAAGCAGCTCTCATAGTCAACGCGATGGCTCCGCTTGGCCTTAGTTGTTCGGTGTTGCCTGACGTCGACCTTTCGGCTGACAAATTTCCTGCCAGGCTGAGCAAGATCGACGATCTTGCCGACAAATTTGCATTAAAGGATTTTAATACGGGCAATGTTACAGAGATAGCGAAAGAAGACATAGTATTGATCGTGCCCGGCATCCTCACTTCCGGCAAAGTCGACTCGCTCGAAAAGAAGCGACGCGGAAAGGAAACAAAGATCCTCGACGAAACTACGACCGCAGAAGACGAAGCGATCCTCGACATATATGCTCGAAGCGATTCGAACGGTTTCCGCGTTCGTTTGGCCGGATTTGATTTTTCATGTCTGGGCGAAGATAAAGGGTTGCTTGCCGCTAAAAATCTTTCAACGCTGGTGCATTTTCTGAAAGAGCGATCTCCAAATGCAAAACTAATAACTAATTATTCGACGATCAAACAAGCTCTAAACATCGTCTGGGAAATCGAATCTCGAAAGGATTCAAAAGGACTTCAGCGAATAGGATTTGGCAAGACTGAGTTCGGAGTGGTCGCCTCGACAAACAACCTGAACCAGTTCACTAAATTTTCACGCCTGCAATGGCACCTTCTATGAAACACAAGCAACCGATATCAAGAGATAAGCGACGCAGGAATGTTCGCAGCCCGGAGCGCGAAACCTCGCCACTGACAACACAAAACTCTAATATCATTTTCGGCCTGCTGCCTGTGCTTGAAGCCCTGCGAGCGGACAATCGACGTATCGACAAGGTCTTTCTTGCCGACGGAGCAAAAGAAAAACGTTTGGCTGAGATCGTTGAGCTGTGCCGTTCACGGTCGATTTCGTTTGCTTGGGTCCCGCGCGAAACTTTTGCAAAACATCTGGAATCGGGAATAAATCACCAAGGCGTAATGGCGTTTACCGCAGCATCAGGTTATGTCGAAACGGACGATATTCTGGAAAATGCGGGAGAAACACCGCTCATCTTGCTTCTCGACGGTGTCGAGGATCCGCGAAATTTTGGCGCCATTATACGCGTCGCGGAATGCGCGGCTGTTGACGGCATCATCATTCCCGAACGCCGTGCCGTCGGCCTGACCGACACGGTCGCAAAATCCTCAGCCGGTGCGGTCGAATATGTAAAGGTCGCCAAGACGGTAAATCTGAACCGCTTTATCGAGAAATTGAAAGAGCAAAACATCTGGGTCGTCGGCACAAGCATGGACGCCGAAATGGAATACTCGGATTGGGACTGGACGCGGCCAAGTGCTCTGGTGCTGGGCGGCGAGGGCAGCGGGCTTCATAGGCTTGTCGCTGAGAATTGCGACGTCTTGGTAAAAATACCGATGTATGGAAAAATAGATTCCTTGAACGTATCCGTCGCCGCCGGCGTAATACTTTTCGAAGCAAGAAGGCAGCGAGCAAAGGACGACTAAAAAATATGTTTTGCCCAAAATGCGGTGGACAAAATCCTGAGACAGGAAAATTCTGCAGAAGCTGTGGAACCGATCTTGGCAATGTATCGAGTGCTTTGTCCGCACCGCAGCAGCCGCAGCGGCTCGTCAATCACAAAGGCAAGCCTGTCCATTGGGAAGGTGCTATCACAAAGCTCTGCACGGGCCTCGCATTCCTCATAATCTCGATCGTTCTCGCGTTTTCAAGCATGGGCCGAGGCTGGTGGTTTTGGATGCTCATACCCGCATTTGGCTCATTGGGAACAGGCATTGCCCAATATATGCAGCTTCGTCGTGCTGAAAAAGGACAGCCGGTTTACATGCCTACTGGCAATGTGATCGCTTCCCAGTCGAATACCGCCTTGCCACAGCCGCAGACTGAATGGGCCGCTCCCGAATCGCGCTACAAGACCGGCGATCTCGTCCCTCCGAGCGTTACGGAGAATACGACCCGCCATCTCGAGATCGACAGCGAAGGCCAAACGATGACTCTTCCCAAAAAGTAAGTGTTTTATTGTGTTTCATGTTCCGTTCCACCCTTAGTGGAACAAATGGAACAAGGTGGAACAAGATCAGAACATTTTGAACACCTGAGAATTAACTTCCCTCACCGCCGCACGATAACGCGGGCGTTGGCCGAATTTCCATTTACATCGTAAACCCTTATCGTGACCGCGTATTCGCCGGCCGTTTTGAGCGGCACACTGAGCGTGTAGCTTTCGAGCGGGCTGTCAGAAATACCGTCGTCGGCATAAACCGAGATCCATTCGCCGCCATTAATGCTGAATTCGGCACGCGTCAAATAACTTGCTGCATCCTCTACCGAAAACGTTACTTTGGCCCGGTCGCCTGATATCACTGGCTCGCCTTTAGATTCAACTTTTGGGGGCGTGTTGTCGATATCGATTGGTTCGGTCAATTTTTCACCTGACAGTGCGAGGGCTAACGGATTTGACGGCGTATCTTTGGCCACAACCCTAAAAATGTATCTACCATCAGCGAGTGACTGGCCGTCGATGGCAAGAAAATTGTCAGTCATTTCGCCACGAAGCAGTTTGAAGTTCGCGTCACCAACTTCCTTGTAATAGACGTCGTAAATGACCTTGTCGCCATTGCGGTCCTCCGCTGTCCATTGCAGCGAGGTTGCTCCACGCTGATAAACGCGGCGCGGCGGAACGTTCGTGTTCGGTATGCCGAACGCCGCCGGATCGAGCCCATTGATCTCGATATTAGGATCGATCTGCATCGGCGGATTAGCAGCAAGGCCGACGTTTGTCGGCAGAACCTGGATCGACAAAACTTCAGGAGCAATGTTGCGGGCAATGAATGACAAATTGACCTCGCTTAGCAACGCCGCAGATGTCGAACCCTTAAGAGCGGCACGCCATTGGAAATACCTCGCCTTCGGACTTGCGACCTGGCCGCCTTTTGGATCGGTAAGCGCGGTGCTCCACGCACTCCATGTTTCATCCGGCTTTTCTGTGTTGCCGGTTCGAGTTTGGATCGATACGCTTCCCGCTGCGCTCCACCATATTCGACCCCACGTTGCTGTATTTTTTGCATCAAGCACAGCGGAATCATATATTCCTTCAGCGACAGTGTCCGGGCCGAAACGGAACAGCGAACCTTGATTGCTGGATGTTGCGATCAGACTGTTCCCTGCTGATAGCAGTGTCGATATCTGATTCGCATCCGTCTGCAGCACGAGCGTGTCACGTGCATCATTGCCGATATTGTAAATGCGGCCTTTGTCAGAAGTTCCGAGTAAAACACCGTTACCCGTTTGATGAGCGTACAATGAAAATCCTGTAACCGTTGTCGAAGCCCACAAAATATCCGTGTTGCCGTCAGGCAGGATACGATAAACGGCAGATCGTACGCCAGACAGATCGTATCGGCTTTTAGCGGGCGGTTCGGGAATTGTAGAAGCTGGCTTGTCAGCGGAAACAGTTTTATTTTCAGGCGTCGACACCGGCACAATATCGCTCTTTGCGGATGCCGATTCGCCAAGTGCGAGCACATACACCGAACCGTCCGGGCCGATCGAAATGTCGTGAATTTCACGCAGCGAAGAGTCGAGCAAACCGAATGGTTTGTCATCAGGTCCGAAACGCATCACCAATCCGTTCGAGTCCGTTCCCGCATATAGATTTCCCTGTTTATCGGTTGCGAGCGAAATGATATGCGTCTCACTGGTGTCGAACATTAGCGAAGATTCCGGCGTCGCATTTGCCGACTTTACTTTATATAGCTTTCCGCCGTCGCCGGTCGCGACTGCGAGGCTGCCGTCAGGCAATACGGCGAGCGACCATATGTATTTTTCCTTCGGAGCGAAATATACCTCCGGTTTGCCGCTCGAGTCGATCTTGTAAACTTTGCCGTCGGGTGAGGTCCCGGCAAATAATTCCCCGCCGTTGCCTATCGTAAGCGAAGTAACATTCATTTCGGCAAGATCGGCGAACAGCGCACCCTTTCCATTTGCGTCAACCTTAAATACCTTGCCGTCGCCGCCGGTGCCTAAGAAAACTGTGCCTTTTGCATCGACTGTACTCGACCAGATGTAAGACTGTTCGGTCTTAAAAACTTCAGTCAGTTTTGGAGCAAGCGTGATCGTGCCGTCGGAAGTGATGGAAACGCCGCGAGCGTCGCCCTTGAGAACCTCGGCACGCGAATTTACCGACCAGATCGATGGCCCGGCGGCATATGCATTTAGACTGAGTAAGAACAGAATTAGAAACGTTTTCATTGAATGAAGAATATCAGAGGAATCGTCACGCTGACAGTCAGTTTTTAACTTTTTCTACCACTTTGGCACTTGTGAGATCTACAGCCGGCTTAGGCATTTCACCCGCATCGCCGGTAATGAGTCTGGCGCTGCGTTCGCGTGTGAGATACGCCCAAAACCATTCGACGAGCACCGCAAGCCGATTGCGAAAGCCGATGAGAAAAAACACGTGAAGGAACAGCCACATCATCCAGGCGATAAGACCTTTGAATTTCATTCCTGCGAGTTGGGCAATAGCCTTCTTGCGGCCGATGGTCGCCATTGTGCCTTTGTCGCGGTAAACGAAATTCTCACGCGGCTTTCCTTTCAATTCGGCAAGGATGTTGTCGGCCGTCGCCCTTCCCATCTGCATCGCGGCAGGGCTGACGCCGGGAACAGGCTCGCCATTTTCCTGCAAGAGAAATGCCATGTCGCCGATGACAAAAATATTCGGAAAACCTTTTAACGAAAGATCCTTCTCGACGAGAACTCGTCCGGCTTTGTCGATCTCAGCACCGAGCTCTTTGCCAAGCGGAGATGCCGCAACTCCCGTCGCCCACAGAACTACATCACAGTCGATCCAATGATTGCCGACCTTCACACGGCCCGGCTCGACGTCAGCAACAAAGCTGTTGAGATGCACTTCGACGCCGAGCGATTCGAGCTGCTGTTTTGCGCTGTCGGAAAGATGTGTGCCGAAAGTGCCGAGTATCTTGTCCGAGCCTTCGAAAAGCATCACCTTTGCGGTTCGCGTATCGATGGCCTTAAAATCTTTCGCCAGAGCCTTTCGCGCGATGTCGGCTATCGCACCGGCGAGCTCAACGCCGGTCGGGCCGCCGCCGACAACTACAAAATTCAATTGCTTTTGTTTGCCGGTAAGATATGCATCGCGTTCGGCGGTCTCGAATGCGACAAGGATGCGTCGGCGCATTTCGACGGCATCTTCGATCGTCTTTAATCCCGGAGCATCATATTCCCACTCATCATGCCCAAAATACGAATGGCGAGCGCCACCCGCAACGATCAAATAGTCATATGAGATCTGAGAACCGTCTGCCAGCGTGACGAGGTTGTTTTCTTTATCGAAACCTACAACCTCGCCAAGAAGAACCTCGATATTATCTGCCTTGTGCAGAATGCGGCGTATCGGCTGTGCGATCTCGCCCGGCGACAAGACGGCCGTCGCAACTTGATAAAGCAGTGGCTGGAAAACATGATGATTCTTGCGGTCGATGAGAGTAACATCAACCGGCTTTTCAGCAAGCGATTTTGCCGCCCACAACCCGCCAAAGCCGCCGCCAATGATCACAATGTTGGGCCGGTCATTCACAGCGTCAATTCCCGACATATTTTGCGTAAAGTGAACGTGCAGCTGAAATGTCGTCTGTTCCTTTCACAATGGCCCTGCCGTCACGAAATACGGTAATTTCATTTTCACCGGACATAAATCTCAACAGATATTCGTTTTGCTTTACATCAGTCACAAAATTTATACGTTTTGCGAGTGACACAAGATCGATCTTTGTTTGCGCAGGCGGAGCGATCTGAACTGCATTCCGTCCACATAAAACCGCAGCGAATTCTTGAGCCTCGGCATCAAGGAATTCAAAGATCTTCTGGCCGCAGCATTTGCAATCAGGATTTGGCTCACCGAGTTTGATGCGCTGACGGTCGTTTGCCCAAACATCGAACTGCATCAGCGAACGGTGCAGCGAATCATTGTCGCCAACAAGTATCTTCAGAGCCTCGGCAACTTGGGCTGCGGAAACAGTCGCGATGATCGGCATTATTACACCCGCCGTGTCGCATGTCGGGGCCGAGCCGGCGTCGGGCATCTCATCGAAAATACACCGCAGGCAAGGCGTCTCGCCGGGGATGATCGTCATTGTCGTTCCGTAGCTCGACACGGCTGCACCATAGATCCACGTTTTGCCATGCATTACACAGGCATCATTTAGAAGATAACGAACCTGAAAATTATCGGTACCGTCGAGTATTAGATCGCAGTCATCAATGAGCGATTCGACATTTGAGTGATTTACATCGGCGATGATCGCTTCGACATCAATTTCAGAATTGATCTCGGCGATACGCGCCTTTGCGGCGATGGCTTTTGGCAATCGTTCGGCTGCATCGCTTTCCTTAAACAAGATCTGCCTTTGCAGATTTGTGAACTCGACAAAATCGCGATCAACGATACGCAACTTTCCGATGCCGGCGCGTGCGAGCATCTCTGCATGTGCTGCACCGAGCGCTCCGCAGCCAACCAGCAGAACACGAGAATTTAATAGTTTCGTCTGACCGTATTTACCGATCTCGCGAAACAATATTTGGCGGCTGTAACGCTCGTTCATAGATCGAACAATTTGTTCAAGAAGCCCTCAAGTCCAGTTGCGTCTTTCCCGTCAGCCAAGTCAGCCGTGCCCCATTTCGCATCGAAGGCTGCTTGTTTGCGCTGCTCGTCACGCAAACGGCTGCGTTCACCCTCGATCTCCATTCGGTCACGTTGACGAGCGATGTCCATTCCGCCTTTTTGGATGAACTCGATGATCCTAGGCAATTCGTCAGCGTCAAACCAAACACCGTGCTGCTTGCATGTATCGATGATCACACCGGAAGCGCGGGCAAAATTACTGCGGTTCATAAGCTGTTTGCATTTAGGGCAAGGAACGTAGCTGATCTTTGAAAGCGGCTCGGCGTTAAGTTCGCGCGTTCCGATGAAACCGAGAACGGCAGATTGCTTTTCTCTGTCGGCACAGACATTCTGAAACGTCTCAACATCGGCCCACATTCCACTGCATTTCTTGCACTCGTTGAGCGTAGTATCGCCGATCTTTAAGAGGTCGAGCCGCAAACGGCACCGCGGACACTCGCCAAGATCGTCAATATCTGCGACTTCCGTCTGTACCGCCTTTGCCCCGCAATGCCCGCAAAATTGACTGCCGACAAACATCAACCCAAAACACGACGGACACGCCATCGTTTTTAGCCGCGTTTTGCAAAATTCACACTGCGTACTGTCGCTCGCAACGCCGGCACCGCAATTTGGACAATTTAACGCTTCCGCTGTCATTCTTTTGTTCGACCTATTTTGTTCCGCATGGCAGCTCTCATTTTTTCCATCGATGCAGTTTGTCCTGTCCAGATCTCAAATTGCTTCGCACCCTGATGAAGCAACATCTCAAATCCGTCAAAAGCAGGAACATTTGCTTTTTTTGCCTCGCTAATTATCGGTGTGTCAGTCGAACTCGTCACAAGATCGTACACACATTTTACACCTTCGAGCTGATCGGCTGTAAAAAGTGATTCATTTTCAAGCGGGCCTTTCATACCGATCGGCGTTGCGTTAACAACGATGTCAAAATTTTCGAGCTTTGATCTTCGGCTTTTGATCTTAGAGATTTCAGACATTTCAACATCAAACTCGTCGGCAAATCCTTGCGCCTTTTTTGTGTCTCGAGCAAAAACCGTTACCTCTGTGTCCCGGCCTTTCAATGCAAAAACACAAGCTCTTGCCGCACCACCAGTGCCAAACACAGCGGCTCGGGCACCACGTAAATCACCAAATCGTTCGATCAACGGCGTCACGAAGCCGTCCGCATCAGTGTTGTATCCGGTTAATTTGCCATCAACGATGCTGACCGTATTGACGGCTCCGATCTTTTCGGCGGTCGGATCGATGGTGTCGAGATGCTTGATGATCATCTGCTTGTGCGGCATTGTAACAGCAAATCCGCTGAAATTGAGTTCGACTTCACGCGTGTCGGCCTTCACCATTCGCCGGACAAATGCGTCAAGATCTTTGACTTGTAAAGGTACAAAAACAGCATTGACGCCTTGCTCTACAAATGCCGCGTTGTGCATATATGGCGAGAGCGAGGCCGAAACAGGATCGCCCATTACGCCGTAGATCTGTGTGCCGAGATCAAGTTCTTTAACACGAAATACTTCGGTCAAATCCTTCGCTGTGATCTGGCCGGGAGCGGTTTCATCTCCATCTGCGAGCGCACCATACGTCAAAAATGCACCGTGTGCGAGTCCCAAGATCCGCGTCCACTTCCCTTCCTCGCCCATCGCTATCGGAATGAGACTTCTTCCGCCGGTTCTTGCCCGTTCGAGCAGTTTCCAGACCGGGATCGAGTCCGTGATATCGTTCGCTTGGACAGCGATCTTTATCACATCGGCGTCGGTGGTAAACAAGTTCTCAAAAACAGCTTCGAGTTCTGCGGGAACGCCGTTCAGATCGTGAAATGAAGCTATCCGCTTGTTCCAATTTTTGGCAAAAGGAGAAACATCCTCCTCGACATCGGCCGCATAAAATCGCGGACGCGCTTTTTGCCAAAACACTTTTCGCTGATCAAATGTCGCAGAGTTTTTCGCACCCTGCTCAGCCGAGCGAAATGTCGCGATCAATGGTTTCGAAACCTGACAAGTTTCCAACAGATCAAATGTTGTTTCGATCTCATCTTCTGAACACAAACAGTCAAACCGCACCTCGATCACGTCGGCTAATTCCTCCGCCTGCTTGATCTTCGAGATCATTTCATCGGCGGTCGCGGCGCAGACCGAGACGCAGACTTTTCCGTTATTCACTGCTGGAATCCTTTAAATTAACAACAACGCTGCCGGCAGTGACGAGGCACGTCACAACGCCGATCGCAGCCGCAACAACTATCGCTGTGTTGCCGCCTTGTTTCACGGCGATCGCCGTCAACGCCCATGCCACCGCTAGCGGGTAAAAATAATTTGTTAATTTTGATCGAACCAAGATCGTGAGAGCGGCGGCACAAATTATCAGCACAACGCCAAGAGCGTTCCATGCAAAGGTTGAAAATTCCACCCCCTCATATTTCAGAAAGATAACAAAATTCACGAGCGACGCCGCCGTGACCCATCCTGCGTATATACCAAAAGGAACCTTTGTAAACAGCGCCCCGCCCGAGGCCTCAGACCGTCTAAATAAGATCAGCATCAAGAACAGTGTGACCAGTAGTGTAAAGATAAAAACGACACAGACACCGATCTGATCACGATGCCAAAAATAGATCCAGCCGCAATTCAGCAGGCAGCTAAAAATATATAGGGATCTGATGGCTCGAAATCGGACCAAATTCGCGCCCGCGAGCTGATAGATACTAAATGCGGCCATCCCAAGATAGATCAAACTCCAGATCGAGAATGCATAGCCCGCAGGTGTCAAAATGGTCGGATATTTGTCCGAAATGACGTCAGGCGTGACATAATTAACTCGTCCCGTTGCGGCAAGGACGTTAAAGAATATAGTGCCAATTGTGGCAACTATCACTAGTATTGCCCGCATCCGATCTCGGGAATTCGCTGCTGCTGTCATGCTTTCAATTATCTCATTTAACCGAAAAATCATCGCCTCAAGGATTGTAGAATTCACGATTTCGTATGAAAATAACGGAAAACGTAGATTTTTAAGATCAGGCTTGGACAGTAGAATTTATTTTCCAACCAATATATGGGCAAACACGTCAAATGACAGGTTGTGGCATCGTGATTGCCTAGAAAAAGAACGGATCGACTTTCCCTCTCTCCCGAACGTGAGAATTGCGAAAGAGGCGGAAAAAAGATGAGAGTTTTACAGAAAATATTATTTAGCTTTGTGATGGTAGCTGGCCTGGCCATCGCAGTTTCAGCTCAAAAGGATGAGCAGAAGAAACCACCGCCCAAGCAAACACCGCCTGTAATCACACCGGCACCGACAAAACCGCCGAAAAAAGACGATAAATCAAAGAGATCGTCTGCGGACCTCATCATTGCATCCAAAGAGACATTTGACGCTATTGCTTAGCTAAAATTCTAAGTTATCGAGTGAACTAAAAAGGCAAGGTCATAAAATGACCTTGCCTTTTTTGACTTTACAGCATCCATTGGTGCCGTCTACAAGACTTGAACTTGTGACCTATCGCGTGTGAAGCGAGTGCTCTACCACTGAGCTAAGACGGCAAATTGTTGAAACACCTTAGATAAATCTATTAGATCGATGGATCGTCAGCTTTTGCCGGACGATTTTCGTCGGTTCCCTTTATTGTGCTCAGCGACGAGTCCGTGTAAAAATGCCGCGTGCCGGTTGAGGTCATCCCTTCGGAAACCTGTGGATCAGCCGTGACTGTATAAAACGAAGGAGTGCTCGCTGAAGCCGGCGTAACGGTCAGTGTAAAGACGTATCCGTTCTTTACCGGCCGTTCCCCCTTGAATGCCTCGTCAAGGCCCACTTTTGCGACCAGTTCGTCAAAAGTCGCAAAATTTCCTTTGTTTCGCGAGGCGTATTGAGCCTCAAACTTTCGAATATTATCGATCATCTGCGCAGCAGTGGTTTCGTTTCCGGACCTGATAACTGCCTGCCATGCAATGCTGCCGACACCGATCAGCAATCCGATGATCGCAATTACGATCATTAGCTCGATAAGGTTAAATCCTCTTTGATCCTTAAGGCGTTGTCTCAAATTGTTCATAAAAATAGTATTTTCCTTTTCGCTTTCTTCACGAAAAAGGGCGTGTTTAGTTTCAAAAGTTTAATTTGTTTTCGCCGGAATATCAATTATTGCTTTGATTCCTTGCTGTAACACTCGTTTATGCTGCGTGATCGGCCTAAAAGGCGGGACTCTAAACAACGTGCAACTTTTTGATGCGACGGTGGTTAATAATCGGGTAGAATACTATTTTAGGTGAATTTTCGCCTATTGGAGCCTAATGCGAGATTGGATAGTAGCGGAAACAACAGGCGAAGGCACAAGAAGAGCCTTGAATTTTGATGCTTTGGCCAAAATAGTCGATCTTCAATCGGCTGTCGAGCGTGTCATAAGGGGCAAATCGGAAACGGTAAAGTTCGCTCTTATCGCCCTGCTGGCAAAAGGCCATTTGCTGATCGAAGACGTTCCAGGCATCGGTAAAACAACACTTGCCAATGCTCTGGCCCGTGCCCTGGAATTGTCGTTTCAGCGTATCCAGTTCACGTCCGACCTCATGCCGTCGGACGTCATCGGCCTTTCAGTTTTTAATCAAAAAAGCGGCGACTTCGAATGGAAGGCCGGTCCGATATTTTCGAATATCGTGCTTGCTGACGAGATAAACCGTTCAACACCAAAGACGCAGTCGGCTCTGCTTGAGGCGATGGCTGAAGAACAAGTTACGGTCGAAGGCGTTTCACGCCGGCTGCCAATGCCTTTTATTGTGGTCGCCACTCAGAACCCGTCTGAGCATCATGGAACGTATCCGCTGCCTGAATCACAGCTTGACCGTTTTATGTTGCGGCTTCATATGGGATATCCCAATATCGATGAAGAGCGTCGCATACTGCGAGATCGTGCAGGTGTCGACCCGCTGGACCACGTCGAGCCGGTAATGACGCAGGCCGATGTCATTGAGCTGCAGGAATTGGTTTCGGCGGTGCGATTTGATGAATCTTTGCTCGACTATTTGCTTCAGATCGTCGATACCACCAGAAAGTCTGAGGCTTTGGAACTTGGCATTAGCCCGCGCGGCACTCTTGCTCTCTTTCGCTCTGCACAAGCTCTGGCTGTCATCGAAGGTCGTGATTTTTGCATCGCCGATGACATAAAGCGACTTGTCATCCCGTGCTTCGGACATCGAATTATTATCAATTCACGTAGCGGAGTTTTACGCCAGCGTACACGCGAGGCCGAACGCATTTTGCAGGAAATACTTCAAAAGATCAGTGTGCCGGTTTAAAGTGTTAAGTTCATTGAGTGGTTGAGTTCATTGAGGAAAAACTTGCCTCACTCAACGAACTCACCAGACTCGATAAACTCAATGAACTTGCGATCCATCAGTCAGCTTTTCAGTCTTCGCGACCTCAGGAACGGGGCACTTGGGCTTCTTGTTGTATTCGGCGGCATCGGCCTATCGATCCTTACTCTCTACGCACATCAAACCGGCAACATCAGGCTCGCGGGTATTTCCGCCGGCATCTCGCTCGTCTTCGTTCTGCTAATTCTTATCTTTGTCGTGCCTCCGCTTGCTCGTAATGCGGGCCGTGAAGCGTCGCAAATGAACTTGCCTTTCGAATTTACGACCGGTGGAGCCGTAATGCTGGTTCTGGTGCTGATAGTAGGTTTTTCAGCATGGAATACGGGCAACAATTTGCTCTTCATCGTTTTGTCCTTCCTAATAGCAACGCTGATCGTCGGTTTTTTTGCAGGGAACATCTGCCTAAAGAAACTAGATGTAAAAATGCGATTTCCCGATACGATCTTTGCGGGCGAGGCAACACCTATTCTCGTCAGCATCAATAATCGAAAACGCATCTTTCCCGCATTTTCCGTTGTCGCCAAAGTGCGGGGACAGGAACGCGAACGTTCGATCGCGGATGACGATCTGAAAGCAATTTTGCCGCGATGGATCTCCGAATGGCTTGGCCGAGCCAGTATTGTCCGCCGCACATTGGATCATTTCGTATATATCGGCCCGCAAAAAACGGTCGAATCAAAAGCAAAACACACCTTTCCGCATCGCGGACGCCTTATCATCAAAGATTTCGAACTCTCGACAAAATTTCCATTCGGATTTTTTAATCACCGACGACGGCTTCCGGCACGAGAAACTGAGCTGATCGTTTTTCCGCATCCGATGCCGATCAGTTATGACGTTCCGGACATACCGCTCGTCACGGGAAGATTCACCGCGAACAAACGAGGTGTCGGCGAGGACCTGCTTGCATTGCGCGATTACAGGCCAAACGATGACCTGCGGCATATCGACTGGAAAGCAACGGCAAGGGCGAGAGTCTTGACCATTCGCGAATTTGCCGCTGAAGACGACAAACTCGTGACCGTTATCCTGGATGACCGGATGCCAAAAACAGATGGGAAAATGCTCACGCTTCGCGAAAAGCTCGAAGCTGAACAACGCGGCGAAGGCGTCGTCGTTTCCGAGCAATTTGAAAGAGGCGTTCGACTCGCCGCCGCGATCTTAAGCCGATCTGCCGACGAAAATGCATCGATACGCCTTATTATTGGTACGGATGCCGGAGAATTTGGAACAGGGCGCGGACATCTTCACGACTGTTTTAAACGGCTGGCCGTTACGGAACCTGTATTTTTCGATGCCCCTGCGTCCGCTTCGGTTCAGGATGACCTGCAGCGCTTATTAAATGAAAGGAGTGACAACCATCAATACTTCATCACCGCAAATGGTGTCGGATCGAATTTGCTCGATGGCGTCCAGCAATTAAGGGTAATTGAATTTTGACCGTTAACCGCTGCGTTTCACTGATCGGACAGCCACCTTCCGGTTCTGGCATGAAACTGATCCGACATCGACGGGACATCGTCCGTCGCTTCGTCCCTTGTGATCCGCTCGACACGCCACATCGGAAAGAAATTGTCTGACATCTGCAAATGAGCTTCACCCGCGCTTATCGATTTGCACCAATCGTCAAAGTATCCTAACTCGATCGAGCGGATAGAAATGCCCGCCGGATCTATCTCATCAACGATGCCCAGCAGCTTTTCGCGCGGGCTGTGCAGGATAGCTATCACGATCTCTCCGGTTTCAATTTTCATAGGCAAATTGTCGCCGATTCCCTGCTTCTTTCGCAATTTCGATATGAAATTTGCCTTCTTTTTCTTTGCCGCGATTTTATTCTAAACTTGAGGTAGAAAAGGCTAGTTTCAGATCGCGTCATGCATATCTCAAAGATCGAGCTTGAGAATATCAAGTCTCACGTCTCATCCAAATTTGAATTTTCACGCGGCACGACCGCCATTACAGGCGAGAATGGCGCTGGTAAGACTACGATCATCGAGGCTGTCGCGTGGGTGCTTTTTGATCTGCTCGAATACAAGAAAGAGGATTTTGTACGGCGTGGTGCCAAGAAAGGCTCCGTAAGGATCACATTTGAAAGCAGCCTCGACGAACGCGAATACATTGTCTATCGCGACAGCGGTGCCGGCTATCATGTTACCGATCCGCGACTTAATACACGCATCGCGGATAAAAAGGATGAGGTTTTTCGTTTTCTCTGGCAGCATCTCGGCCTCGAACCGGGCACCGATCTCAAATCGATGTTCCGGCAGGCGATCGGTGTCCCGCAGGGCACATTTACCGCTATCTTTCTTGAAGGGGCAACTGAGCGAAAATCAGCTTTCGACCGACTGCTAAAGGTCGAAGAGTATCGTCAGGCGGCGGAAAAGCTGCGTGACACTTCACGGTTTCTGGATCACAGTGTTGTACGTATTCGAGAAAGCATCGCACGAGCAGAAGGCGAACTTTCCCGCTCGGACACAGTAACAGCTGAACACAATAAGATAAAAGAACATATCAACCGGCTGATCGGTGAGATCGAAAAGGTCACTGCTGAATTGGCCGACAGACGATCAAAAGTAAAGCTGTATGACGAACAGGAGAAGCAGTTAACGTATCTCAGATCAACTCTTGAACGCAGCCGCACGGACAAAGAAAAAGTAGAGATCATCGTCCAGCAAGCTGAAGCAGCCCTTGCTCGTGCAGCCGATGCGGCTGCTAAGGTCGCTGACAGTCGTTCGCGCCATGAACAGCATCTGATCGCGCTCGGCAAGATCGTCGAACTTGAACGCGAACGAAAGCATCGCGATCAATTGAACTCGGAACTCGCCAAAACCGATGCCGCGATCGTAAATGTCAAAGCTGAGCACCGAAGACACGAACAGGAATTAAAAAAAATAGCTGATGCTCGCCGCGAGATCGAAGAACTTCGCCTAAAAGCCGAAAAACAATCAGAGATCGAGAGAGAGATCGACGAGCTTCGAAATAACATCGCAAGAGCGAGAAATGCAGAAGAAAGGGTCACTAGTATTACAAATGAGTTGGACAGACTTCGCTCTAAGTATGCCGAGAACAAGAAACATTTGACTGAGGCAGAAGAAAGATCATTAGCCGGAAGCAACTTGCTCGAGCTGGAGAAAACTAATGAGACGCTGATAAACAGTTTGGCCCAACTGCGTGCTGATCTTGAACTTGATGAAAAGTTCAAGAGCGAAATTCGTAATGGTTTTTGCCCCGTTCTATCGGCGAGATGCCTGAATATGAGTGAAGATCAAACGCTTGAGGATTTCATAACAAGCCAGGCATCCGATACTAAGATCGAAATTGCTGATCTTGAAAACCAACGCAAAGAGATAGCTGTTAAGTTACAAATTGCTCGTGAAGGACAACAGTATTTGACCGCTCTCGAAAGCTACAAATATTTCAAAGAACAGCAAGAGGCAGAAGGAAAAGAGCTAAATGAGAAAAAAGTTTTTCTTGAACAGCAGCATCAGGAGCTTGATGCATTCGAAAAACAATTGTCTGATGCCGTTGCTCGTTTGAAGGCATTGGCCGATCCGGCTGCGCGGATAAGGGTACTTGAGAAAAATTTGATCTGCGAACCTGAGATAAGAACAGGCTTGACAAGTGTTGAGAGCAATCTCGAACGACTCGAAAGCGAGCGTAAGCTGCTCATCGAGCAACTGGACGAATTCAAGGACTTCGACAAACGTTGGTCGCAGTTGACAACAGAACGCGACGCTACAATTCAGGCACACCGCACTTTTCTCACAAATGAGGCCGAAGCAACTCTGCTTGAGACTCGTAAGAACGAACTTCAGACGACCAATGACAGGATCGCCACCGCCAGATCTGATATGGAAAAAGCCCAGGCGGCGTTGGCTTCTGCGGGCCAAGGATACGACGTTGAGAGGCATACGATCGGGCGCAGCGAACTGCTGAACGCAGAACGCCGTCTTGCTGAGACTCAAGCCACATTCGACGCAGCAAAGCGTCGTGAGGATCAGCTTGCCGCCGAGTTGCAACGTTTTGCTGATATCAGAAATACTTTGCAAAGCGAGTTCAAAGAAAAGGAAAGACTTGAAGCCGTGGCGGAAACAACCGCCTTTATTCGTGATACGCTCAAAGAGGCCGCCCCGCGTGTTGCTCGGAATTATGTTTATCATGTCTCGCTCGAAGCCAATCAGATGTTCCGCGAGATCACAGGCAATGGCGAGCGAACGCTGAAATGGACGGAAGATTATTCGATCGTTCTCGAAGAGGACGGTTATGAGCGTCCGTTTCAAAGCCTCTCGGGAGGCGAACAGATGTCGGCGGCATTGGCAGTTCGCCTCGCAATTCTAAAACAGCTGAGCGATATCCGCATCGCATTTTTTGATGAGCCGACAACCAATATGGACGCCGAACGGCGCGAGAACTTTGCTCAACAGATCAGCCGCATCAGACATTTTGACCAGCTTTTTGTCGTCTCACACGATGACACTTTCGATAGCTATGTCGATAATGTGGTTATCATGGGCGACTAATATGAAAAAGGTAACGATAGTATGCGATGGTTCGAGCCTCGGCAATGGAAAAGGAAATCCGAGGGCCGCCGCAGTTGCCGTGCTTGGTTTCAAAGGCTATTGGAAAGCGTTCGGCGAGTATCTTGGCAGCGCAACCAACCAGCAAGCCGAGATCACAGCCGCCGCGATCGGGCTCGAGAATTTGAAAGAAAGCTGCACCGTTACTTTAATGTCGGATTCGCGTTACGTGGTCGAGACTATGGGTGGCACTTGGAAACGCAAGACAAACCACGACTGGTGGAAGCGACTCGATGCCGCTGCAAAGAAACACAAGATAAGCTGGGTGTGGGTCAAAGGACATGCCGGTCACGACGTTCAGGAAGTTGCCGACTCGATGGCACGGAAGTTGGCCGAACTCGGATTTGTTGACCACGCCCTTTTAGACGAAGCCGTCGCTGAACTCGGCGTGATAGAAATTGAGCCGTAATAAATGCAAATTAAGATCATTAGATGAAGTTAGGATTTTGTAGATCAATTATTTCCTTTTCTGTGCTTTTTGCTTTCTTTTGCGGCAATGATCTTGTATTGGCTCAAAACACTCTTTCGTCGCCGAAAACCGGACTCGGTTGGGCGTGGCAAAATCCGCTGCCTCAGGGCAATCCGCTTTATTCGATCCATTTTGCGAAAGACAATGAAACCGGATACGCCGTTGGTTCGGACAACACGATATTGAAAACGAAGGACGGCGGTTTTCGTTGGGAAAAGCAAACTGCGCCCACCAACGTCACGCTGTCGGGAGTTTTTGTTCGTGACGCAAAAAATGCTTACATCGTCGGATCGCGCGGCACGGTGCTCTCGACTACCGACGGAGGCAGCATTTGGAAACAGATCCCCGTCGAAACGCGCGACCACCTTTACGGAATTACATTCGTGTCCGGCGAATCCAAAACCGGTTGGGCTTGCGGCACCTATGGCCGCATTCTCAAAACTATCGACGGTGGTTTGACGTGGAAAGTACAAGCGACAGGCACTGTCGAACACATACTTAAGATCTCGGCTTTTGATGACAACCACGCAGCTGCTACAGGCATGAATGGAGTTGTCCTTACGACCGTAAACGGCGGCGATTCATGGCAGATCTCAAATCCCTGCGGCGCAGCGACTGTCTCAGGCTCTTCTTATCTAAGCTCTAACACCATTCTCGCTGCGGGCTACGACGGCTGTGTAGTACGGAGCACCGATGGCGGAGTAACGTGGTCGAACCAAAATATTTACAGCCGCGCCGATATGCTTTCGGTATCTTTTTCCAGCGACAAGAATGGTTCGATGACTGACGCCAACGGCATGGTCTGGTTGACCGGTGACGGCGGAACAACGTGGCTGCCTTTCAATGTCCGCACCAATCCGAAACTTGTCGCGATCTATTTCGCCAACAAATTTACCGGTTGGGCCACAGGCGAGAACGGCTTGATCCTGCGCACGGACGACGGCGGCTATAGCTGGCAGCGTTTGTCGCAAGGCGGACGCGAAGATGTCAACGACATTACATTTCTCGACAATGAGATCGGCGTTGCCGTCGGATCGAATGGAAAAATATGGATCACGAACGACAGCGGACGAATGTGGCTGCCGGTCTTTAGCGACAGCATCAAAAATCTTAATGCTGTTTCGTTCATCGACGGTCAAGTGGGTTGGGTGGTCGGCGATGGCGGCACGATCCTGCGAACAATAAACGGCGGCGCGAGCTGGGTCAGCGTCATTTCGAATGTAAAAGAAGACCTCTTCGGTGTGCATTTTGTTTCCGATAAAGTTGGTGTTGCTGTCGGCTCTAACGGGATCGCGCTGCGGACAACTTCGGGCGGCGAGTATTGGGAACGTTCTGATTCCGGCACCAAGCTGTGGCTTGAGGATGTAAAATTGTTTGACGAGAAACGGGGTGTTGCCGTCGGCGACAGCGGAACCATTATCACAACTGACGACGGTGCTCTTACGTGGAAAAAGATCAAAACGAACGTCCGCGAAAATCTGTACGCCGTGAGTTTTACCGACGACAAGAATGGTTTTGCTGTCGGCTCGGGCGGCATCATTCTCAAAACCTCCGACGGCGGTGCGACGTGGAAAGATATGGAATCCGCGTCGGGCAACAGCCTTTTCGCCATCCAGGCTTTTGGTAATTCGAGCGCGATCGCCGCAGGTGAGTTCGGCACCGTCCTTGTAACCGAAGACGCCGGCGAGACCTGGCTGACACAGCCGAATATTACGGGCAGAGTGCTGCAAGCGGTTGTCTATCGCGGCGGAGATAATATGTGGATCGCCGGCAAAGGAGGTACGATCTTAAAACGAACCGCACCTCTTTCACCAAAAAAATTAGAAACGCCCAACGAACGTCCCGTGTTAAGATCCGCCTCTCCACGCTCAAAGCCAAAACAGCGAAATCCTCTGATCACGATAACCGACGATGGCGACATTCCTCTCGCAATGCCAACCGCAAAACCTAGTCCTTCGAAATAACGACCGAAATCCATTCTCCGGCGGTTTGAATTTCGAAATTCGAGATCTGATATCTCTCAAGCTCGGCAACGATGATTCCCTTCTGTTCAACCAGGATCCCGGACAGCACCAACTTCTCTCTCGTCTTTTCAAGCAGCAATGACAGCAGCGGAACGATCACATCAACAGTTAGGTTGGCGCAAACAAAATCGAAAGCCGGAGTATCTTCGGCTATCGAGCCTTGAAAACATTCTATTCTCTCGCCGACGCCATTCAGGATCGCATTTTCCTTTGCGATGGCGACAGAATCGGTGTCTGTATCGCACGCAAGAATATTGATCTCTTCCGCAGTGCTCACTGCGGTTATTTTCGCCGCGGCGATTGCCAGAATTCCTGTTCCGGTCCCGACGTCCAGAAAAGTTTGTCCGCTGCGATAATTGTCGGTGATAGCCTGCAGACAAAGCTGAGTAGTCTCGTGCGTTCCCGTGCCGAATGCCATATTCGGCTCGATCCGGATGACGATCTTTCCAGGTTGTTCAATGCTCTCCCACGGCGGGGCGATCACAAATTGCCCGACAACAGTCGGCTTCCAATATTTTTTCCATTCTGCGAGCCAATCTGTTTGTTCTACTTCACGGGTCTCAACGCTTTTTACGGCACCGGCTGCAATACCGTTCATGGCCAGTGAGTCGTTGATCGCGAGATAAATATCCGCCTCATTGGGCAGCTCATCAAAATATCCCGTAACACGCAGAGGAAGGCCGTTTGCATTTCGAAAGCTGTCGATCTCGTTGCCGAGCGAATCGAGCTCGTTGAGCGCTGATTCGATCGCCTCAGTCGCATCAGGATCGACCAAAATATCAACTGCAAACCATTTTTTCATTGCGTTATCTATATAACCTCACCATTGACGCGTCATTCGTGAATTCCGATCTCGTCGAGGTCGCGTTCGCGGTTTCGCCAATCTTCGACGACCTTTACAAATAGTTTCAGAAAGACTTTCTTGCCTATCAGCTTTTCGATGTCCATCCTCGCCTTGATCCCGACGTCTTTTATACGTGCACCTTGCTTGCCGATAACGATCTTTTTCTGCGAAGGCTTTTCGACGTAGATCGCACAAAAGATCGTCGTCATTGTCGGATCGCTTTCGTCAAAAACCTCGGTCACGACTGCTGTGACATATGGAATTTCCTCGCCCGTCGATTGCAATATCTTTTCACGGACCATTTCGGCAACTATGCTGCGCATCGGCTGGTCGGTCATCTCGTCAACATCAAAGATCGGCTCGCCTTCCGGCAGATGTTTGACGATAAGCGCCAGCAGATCTTCGATCGCATCGCCCTTCAAAGCAGAAACCGGCATGATCTCGGCGAACTCATACTCCTTTGAGTAAAACTCCATCAAAGGCAGCAAAGCAGCTTTGTCCTTGATCTTGTCGATCTTGTTGAGAACGAGGACCGCCTTACTTTCGGCTTGTTTCACCAGATCAAGCACAAACCTGTCGCCGTTGCCCGTCGAAACGCTCGCATCACGCATCAGCACAAGCAGATCGACCGACATAATCGCGTCATGCACAGCCGACATCATCCGCCTGTTTAACAGATGTCCGGGCTTATGCACGCCGGGCGTGTCGACAAACACGATCTGTCCGTCATCACGCGACACAATTCCTTTGATCCGATGCCGCGTCGTCTGCGGTTTATTAGAAACAGCCGCGATCTTCTCGCCGACGAGCCGATTGAGCAAAGTTGATTTTCCCGCGTTCGGCCGCCCAATCAGCGCGACCAAACCGCTCCGAAAGTCTTTTTTCACCATTATCTAGACGTTAGCAGATTCGAGTCAGAACCCGAAGTGTCCCACTCTGTCCCACTCACTGTGTGAGACAGGCTAAACCTTGCAGTTAAATGAGTTAGCATA
>CAZGSC010000002.1:0-63375 GCA_964528325.1 uncultured Chloracidobacterium sp.
ATGTCGTTGATAAACAGTGCCTCACCATCCACGATCAGGCTGTTGACCGACCCTGCCCGCCAAGCTGTCACAAAGATCGATGCGTCCGCGACTCTGAAAGTCGTCTGAAGCGAATCGATATCTTGAGAAAGCCCGGTGAATACATATCCGTCAATTATCGGATACTCGTTTGCAGCCGCACGAACTGTTCCGCCGTTGAGTGTCGACTCGAACTTGCCCCGATAGGTGCCGCCCTGGAGGCAAAGCGTTTTTCCAGCAACGATGACCGTTGATTTATTAAGAGCCGTTTGGAGGCTCCATGGGTTTAAGAGGGTTCCGTTTCCTGACGGCGAACCAAGTGGCGACGCGTAGTAATCACATATCGGGATCTCGAAAGGAGCCACGACTGCGGCCGGCGAAACACCCGTGTCCGTATCAGCTTTTACGATAGCTTCGCCCTTATGGAACAGGATGGCAAGCAATACGAGTAGGCAAACTACTACTGAGCGGATTGAAAGCATCCGAAAATCAAGCGCGGGGCATGGCGCATATAATCGAATCATAAAGCCTGTTGTAAGAGTCTTGTAGAATACCCCGAAAATACACTTTTTTCAACAAAAAAGAAGAAAATCAACGGATGATAACGGCCTTCATTGTGGCGTAGAAATGCTGATAGCCGGCAGACAAATAGCGCTGCCTCAGCCAAATTATTGATTTTTAATGACTATTTGACCGGCGGATCGTCAGAAACCTGGAAGAAATTGCCAGTTCCATCATTAGTTTTGAGCAGACGCATTACGTCTTCGTAACCGAAAGGATGAGCTCCGCGTCGTCCGAATACGGCGATCTGGTTGCCGCTCTCGTCGGCGGCTCGGTCGCGGTCGAGACCTTTTGAAATACCGACAGCCTCGCCTTTTGTTTTGAAGGCGGCAATCAGCTTTGGCTCGGGGCGCGGGCTGAAACCCGAGTAATTCGGCATAGTTTCGGGATCAGTGAGTTGGAGGATCTTGAGACCATTCTTTCCATCGGCGACATAGCCGTAAAGGCTGGCATTTGTCATCGCAACCTTGATGGAATGGGCGTCGTTTATCGTGCCGTCGGCATTAAAAGTCTGGTCGAGCTTTGGCTGTTCCGGTTTTTCAACATCGATAATTGCTATGCCATCTTCGCCGTTAGCGATATAAGCGTAAGTGCGGGCAACATAAATATCGTGAGCGTGAGCAAGAGGCACCTCAGCCGAGTCGATCTTACGGACCACACCATTCGATCGCAGTTCTTTTATGTCGAGAACTTCCATGCCATCTGCGTCGACAACAAATGCATAGAGGAACTGCACTGCTACGGCTTTTGGCTTGTTCAGCGGAACCTGAGCGGCGATCTTTGGCTGAAGCGGCGTTGAAAGATCGACGATGACGAGTGCGGTTTCGGTCGTTACATAGGCAAAATTGCCAGCGATCGTAATATTGTTCGCATTGGTCAGCACACCGTCGGGATTATATGTCAGGGCACGTTTCAGGAAATTGTTTTGCGGATCGCCATCGAGCAGTGTAGCCGCATTAACAAGGATCAGCCCTTCGTATTTATCTGCAACATACAGATAGGCGTAGAGCGGATGGATCGGGCCTTCTTCATTTATTGCAGGCCTCGGCTTGCCCGCTTTGTCGGCTTCTTCGTTTAGACGAAGTGCTTCATCGGGAGGCACTTGCTTTAGCGTGCCGTCTTCGTTTCGCACAGTTCTCCAGCGTGCCGGATCGACTGCCAATGTTGACGGCGCAGCAACAGCAGTCGCAAATTTTGTAGGAACGTAAAACTTTTGGCCCAGGGGTGAAACAGGTGCGGTTGTTATACGTTCGGAAAATCCTTTATGGTCGATCTGGGCCACGTCATAGACGCGGAGGCCGCCTTTTCCTGCTGCCGCGTAAGCGTACTCGCCGCGTACCTGCACTTGCAGGACCTCAGGCCGTCCTTTGTTTTCATAAACTTCTTCGAGCTCACGGCCATCCGCTACAAACTTGTCATAATTGTCCTTGTAAGCCAGCTTGTGAAGATTGCTGCCATAAACCGCTTGCGGTTCTGTGTGCTCGGTAACGGCGACGGCCTCGAGTGCATCGGTCGCGGCGATGTAAACGTAGCGACCCATGAAATTGACGAAGTTCGTGCCCTGAAGCATCACCTGTGCGAGCCAGGCGTTGTTGTCCTTATCTTTCGAAACATGACAATTGGAACAAGTTTGTGTTTCCTTACCCCGAACGGTGTGCGGCACATGAGTATTGAATGCTTGTCCTGAAAAGCCCTCCGCCGAAATGGTTTGCTGCTGGCTGTAGATCCATTCGCGATTTTGGTTTCGCGAGCTGACAAGGACAGCCGAGCGTGATGCTACAGGTGCGACACGGTGGCCAGTGACGGTGCCGTCGATGCCCAGCATAAAGATATCGTCGCGAAGAACCTGGAAATTATACGAAGTAAAATTGCGCGAATCACCGCCTTCGTTATGCCGGTTCGGCATTTTGCGATTGGCTTCCATACTCAGATGGCATCCAAAGCAGCTCGTGACCCACGACGTATGGCAGGCATAACAGGTCATGCTGCTGTCGCGGTGAGCCAATTTATCATCGCCGATGCTTGAATCGCCCCATGTCTCATTATCCTTCTGGATGGTTTTGGCGTAGGCCGATGCAGCATTGTAATCACGGTTTTGCGGATCAACGGTGTCAGTGGTCTGTTTTACGCGCCACCAAAGATCCGGCTCGACGATCGAATTCTGAATGATATCGCCTTTTTTGAGCGGCACCTCACGCCCGTTGGCATTTTTTCGTTTCTGATCGGTCTTGAGGACCTCAAGGACAAACTTCTGTTTGCCGTCTGGGGATCGGAATTTTAGTCGCGTGAGGTCGCGTCCGATCAGCGGCTTATTGTCTTTTGTCCGTTGGTTGATCTCGGCCTTATTCTGCGCAGGCATCGCCGCAAATCCGCTAGTGATGCCATTGGCTTTTGCTTTCACGGTGCCATGGCAATCGATACAGCCGACCTCGACCGCGGCACGCGGCTCGTTGTAGAGAATGCCCGTGCCGTGGCTGTCCTGCTGAAAATGACAGTCGGCGCAGTGCATTCCTTTTTCCAAGTGAATGTCCTGAAGATGAACTGCTTTTTTGAATTTGTCGGGATCATCGGGAGCAACGGTACGTCCGCCGGCATCTAGCAAGTTTCCTTTACGATCTTTTTTATAAACATTCTTGAATATCCAGCCGTGACCATGTGAATCGGCAAACTGAACATTCTTCAATTTGGCATTGAAATCTGCCGTTCCTGTTTGCTGAAGAAACACCGAATCGGACCACAGCCCGCGAAGTGATGAGCCTTCGGGGTTTTTGTCGAGCTTCTCTTTTTCTTCTGACTGGCTTGGATCGATCTGTTTATTCGACGGGTACATCATTTTGCCGTCGGTCTCGTTGTCCCACCACATTTGACCGAGGTAGGTCGCCACCATGTTCGTTCCGGGATGCATATGACATGTCATGCATTGGGCGGTGGGAATGTTGGACGTAAATTGATGCTTGATCGGATGGCCGGGCTCGTTCTTTGGGATCTTTGTATCTGCTGACTGGGAAAATCCCTGATTTCCGGCAGAAGCATATTGTGCAGAAGCTTTTTTGCTAGTGTCGTTAGCGTAAATTACGTGACAAGCCGTGCAGCCCGCCGATCGGTAATCACCGGAATGATCGTTCGTGCCGAGAAAATTAAGAGTTGGGTCGAGAAGACGCGTTTTTTGCAGCCCGAGATAAACAGGATCGGTGCGGTTGTTCGTGCCGAGGCCACGAGGGCTCAGTCCCTTGTCCGGCCTGCCGTTATCCTCATCTTTGTCGGGATTTCCGAGCTCGATACGCCGCTTGCCGCCGCGTTCGAAAACGCGGAGAATGTTGCCGGGCTGCGATATTTCCCAACGCGGCAGCGGATAGAGCGATTCAAGAAAACCTTCTTTTGCCTGCTGTTCGCGCGTCGGAGCCGGAGATTGAAACAACGCCTGCGACCTTCCGTCTTCGTTGTAGCTTTCGCCAAAATGTGAATCCTTTATAGGGAAACCGCTGTTGTTATATAGAGCCGCGCCCCAAAGCATGGCTCCGTGTGCCATCATGCTGCGCGGACTGCGTCTTGTTTCTTCCGCGTGACATGTACCGCAGGTCTGGCTGATCACGCGAAAATCGCCCGGATTAATAAAGCGGACAAAATCGCGGCTCTCCTTTGCAAGAAGGGTATTGGTTCTTTCCGGATTTCTGCTTGAACAATCACCATTCTTGCAGCCCCATTCTTTTGGAAACTTCGGCTGAACGTGCGCCTCCTTTTGTGTTGTTGCCGCAGGATTACCGCCATGACATGCTGTGCAGCTTAGGTCCTGAGCATCTTTCCCGTCCTTTAATGCGTCATAAACATCACCTCTGCTGTTGTATTTGTGCATCGGCTCGATATTATTGTGGCACTTCAGGCAGCCTTCCATTTGAACGTCGTCGGATTCTAAAGACGCGGGTGAAGGGGACTGAGTTTTCGTGATCACTCGTGAGTCGGGCTCAGCGGATGAAGGGTCGTTTGGTTTCGCAAGCGCTGCACTCATCCAAACAGCAGCGGCCAAAAAGCAAGAAAAAATGAGCAGGACGATCAGCTTGATCCTTTTATGCGTGTTCGTAACTGCGGCCATTTCCATACCCCTTTTCACTAGAATATTAGTTTCATTTGGCTGAACAGCGAATACTGCGGCTTGGACGGGTTGATGATATCTCCCGTGCAGAAATTCGGTATCGGGCAATTTCGATCTCTATCGGTATAAATGTCCTTAAATCCTTTGCCTGCAAAAAACACGCTACCGCCAAATGTAAACGTTACGTTATTTATCAGCCACGGACGATAAACAACGCCAAGGCTCAGGTCGCCGCCGATCTCGTGTCGGACCCGTGGTTGGAAAAGCACGTATTCAAGCGACTCTGTCCTGTGAAAACGCAAATAATTTGCATTGAATACAGCCTTTACCGTTTGGGTTAGTTCGGCATCTGCGCCGAGGTTGAATATCTCGATACCAGGATTTACAAAGTTCGCCTGGCCCTCAGTCTTGCTCGAACGGAGCGTCGGCAGAAGGCTGTTGCCCTGAACCAAACCGACATCGGTCGACACGAGGCGAATTCCTTGTCGGTTCCAGTAAGAAAACTGGCCGCCAACAAAGTTTGGATCGTCTAAGATGGCGTCGAAACCATTCGCTTTGTCGTCCGTCGGGTTTTTATCACCTGAAGCGAAGAAAACGGACGCACGGAAACGAAGCCAATCGCGGTCGATCGAAGCTTCGGCAGCTGCCATATGTGCCCTGATATCGGTTTTGCGACCGGCGATCGGATTAAATTCGTCGCGGCCAAACGCAAAATAGTAGGAGTTCGATAAATTCAACAGACCGATGTGGCCGTCTCCGTTAAAGCCTATGTAGCCGGCCTTAACGTCATGTTCACGAGCACTGCCGATCAGGGCCGGGCGAACAAGAAATCCATTCTCGTCATAATGGATGCGTCCGCGGTCGTCGTTATATGCCCCGATAGCCTGGATCGTATAACCTTGGGTCAAAAAATCCTGATGGTAAAAATTGGCGATGAAGACATTTTGATGCCGCGTGTGAAATGTATTCAGGCCGCTGTTGGTGTCCTTTTCAAGCTGGTTGAAATAGGCCACATTGAACTGGTTCTTATTATTCGAAAAAGCTCCAAAAAATCTTGCTCCCAGATTATTGTCCGAATAAAGAAAGCCGCGAAAATCGGCATTGAAAGGCTGAATACCGGCGCGAATAAATGCCGCGTCGTAGTTGTCATTGATGTCGAACAACTTGACCTCGGCAAAGGCGTCTTCGAGTGATGCGTGATAATCGGTGCGGCTGGTGCCGCGGCGGACATCGACGTTTACAATGCCATTCTCACGTGCATTCAGGTAATTTGGGACGCTGAATGTCGGCGAGATCTTGATCGCCCATGTTCGAGGCCTGAAAACCGTGTCGCCTCTGAAAAACTCAAACGATACCTGAACCGTCTCGTTGATCGAGAAACTTTCTGGGCGTCCAAAAAAGTTATTGCTGTTCGGGTCAGCGGTACTTACATTATTTCCTGACGGCGTTCTTCGGATCTCAACACCGGTCGTGCTGACGCCGGACAAGATCATAAAATACTTGTTGCCGATGATCGGGAAATCACCTTTCAGAACATTTCGATCATAAGGGTTATACCAGGCATTTCGCTTAAAAGGGATGTCGCGTCCGCGAGCGCCTTTGTCTCCGTAGCGGTCGTATTCGGGAAATTCATATCGCCAGCGATCTCGTACCTCGCGCCGATCGGTGCCGCCGTTCGCTGCAGCATCTTTTTTATCCGCATCATCTGATTGTGCTTCTTTCTGAGTATCGACAACCTTGAACTCGATCTTGCGGTCACCGCTATCGATAATGACGTTTTCGAGGATCGGGCATTTTACTTTTTTTCGATCGCAGAACAAGTTTGAAAATACGCCGTATTCACTCGCTTTCCCCTGTTCAAAACGCGCCTCGAAAGGCGGCCCGACAGTTATGCGATAGGCACCGGCTCGAAGTCGGAAGGAATACTGTCCATCTGATCTTGTGACTCGTGTAGAATTCTCACTGGACGTCTGATCCGTGACTATCACGGTCACGCCTGCGACCGGATTTCCGGCTTCGTCCATGACCTTTCCAGTGAGGCGTCCGCCAGACGACTGAGCATAGTTAATTGAAGCTATGGATGAAGCTAGTAGGGCGAGAAAAAGGATACGTTTGGGAAAACTCAACGACATAGCGCAAATTCTTCCAACAAAAAACTCGAGACAAAGATAAATCAGACTTCTTCTTCGGTGTTACTGACAGTCTTTGTAACATAAATCGCGACAAAAACCAAACATTAAAATGACTTGACTATCCGGCGGGTTTGTATAATATTCAGAAGCATCATGAAGAGTAAACAACTGGTGAAGAAGTTTAAGTTTTTTGCCGGATTTGTGATCTTGCTGATTTTGGGCACCAACATTCAAGCGCAAACCAGTCTGACGGCTGCGGATGTGCAGACGATCATTGCCCAGGCGGTTTCCGAAGCCGTCGTTCTAAATCAGAAAGTGACCGTTTCGGTACTGGATAAGGAAGGACACGTTCTAGGAACTTTTGCGATGACCGGCGCCGCGCCGACGACCACTATACGCGGCACGGGACGAGCCGGGCAGGGCTTTGAGAATGTTACCGTACCCGCGCGCTTTGCGTCATTGTCAAAGGCCGGGACGGGTGCCTTGCTGTCTTCGGGTGGTAATGCTTTCTCGACACGAACCGCTTCATTTATCATTCAGGAACATTTTCCTGCAGGCATCGACAACACTCCCGGCGGGCCGTTGTTCGGTGTTCAGTTTTCATCGTTGAGATGTTCGGATGTAGCGATAGCTGGGCTTCCGCTTGGTTTGTCGGGCGATGCCGGAGGATTGCCGCTATATAAGAACGGTGTCGAGGTCGGCGGTGTTGGTGTCGAAGGTGACGGCATATACACCGCCGACACAAATCCGCGTGACAACGACCAGTCTTATGAAGAAAGAATAGCTGTAGCAGCAACTCGCGGGTTCGAAGCTCCTGCATTGATCCGGGCTGACAATATTCTCGTTGCGGGAATTCGATTTCCTTTTTCTAACATAAATACTTCTGATTTTCCGCGGGCGACTGCGATACCCTTCGGTAGTTTGCCCGGAGCGGTCGATCCGTTAGACCCGATCATGGCTGCACCGGCAAGCGATTTTGTTCCGAGAACTTTGAACGGGGTAAGCGGACAGGCGAGCACACGGTTTCCAACGATTGCGGGCTCTGCCCTAACCGTGAACGAGGTTGATCAAATACTTGGAGCAGCCGCAGCAACTGCGAATATCACTCGCGCCGCAATTCGTCAACCGCTTGGCAGTAATGCGCGAGTTAACATTACTGTTGTAGATACCGACGGCAAAGTACTAGGTTTTTTTCGGTTACTGGATGCCCCGGTTTTTGGCTTCGATGTTTCAGCTCAAAAGGCGCGAACGGTCAATTTTGTTTCTAGCCCAACTGCGGCCGCGAAATTAACCGCAGCGGGATTTGGTTCATATGTTTCGCGAGGACTGGCTGATAATATTCCACTCAATGGTTCAATTGCTTTTAGCGATCGTGGATTTGGATTTCTTAACCGACCGATGTTTCCAGATGGCATCAATGGAACGGATCCTGGGCCTTTCAGCCGCCCGCTCGGTGATTTTAGTCCGTTTAATAACGGCCTACAGGTTGACCTGATTAGGGACGCCGTTCTCACAATGCCAATTTGTCGTGGATCGGGAAGAGAAAAAAGAACTATGCTTCCCCCGTGTCCGTGCACGATGATCCCGGAACTTAGAAATGGCGCGCAATTGTTTGCCGGCGGCATCCCGCTTTATCGCGGCAATACGCTCATAGGGGGTCTCGGTACCAGCGGAGACGGCATCGAGCAGGATGACTTAATCTCGGCTGGTGGAGCGAACCTATTTCCTCCTCCGGAAGCCATGAGGTCAGATAAGTTTTTTGTTCGAGGCGTTCGACTTCCGTTTGTAAAGTTTCCGCCGCGGCCGTTTTTGCCCTAGCGGCTCCGAGTGCCAATGCATCTTTCTGTCCGGCAAATCATTGTCGTTCTCGCTTGCCTGTTTGCCTGGCAGACGGTAAGCGCTCAGACAACCCAGGTGACGACGGGAACTTTAAGCGTCACCGCTCGACCCAAGATACTCGGAAAACAGCAGGCGCTTAAGCAAAAGCGATTCTATCTTTTTCAAGGTGGCCGTGAGGCAAATAAGATACTTATCGAGCGGTTGAGAGCTGCAAAATTTACCTCGCGAAATTGCTTTTATTGTAAGTTGAATGCAAGTCCAAAATTTATGGACTGGCTCAACGAAGATGGCGGTAACTGTGATTCTCCCTACTGTCGTCCGATCACCACTGAGGACATTGAGAAGGTACCTGAGTTTCAGTCAGCATTTCAGAAAGGAAAGACGTCATCACAGTTCAGACGGAAACAATCACTTGCGGAAACGTGGCTGCCCACAAATCTCGATCAAACGTTCGCTCACGGGCTTTACGATCAGCGAAAGCAGATCGTCGACGATATTCTAAAGTCCCTGCCCGAGTTTCTTCAGTCCTCGATGACTGATAATACAAATGCACCTACGGCAAACTTTATAAATATTCCGCTGGGATCGAGTACTGATGGAAAAGTCGTTCTTATTAATCTTGTGCCGATCGAGATCGGCGAAAAAAGTTATGCCTGGGCTTGCGAGCTTGATCTCACAAAGACGAAGAGAGTTTTGATTCCCGACTATCCGCTTGATGCAAATAAGGTCAAGAATTGTGACGTAATAGCTTGGGATCTGCCCGCGTGTAATGCGGGAACTTGTGATCAGAAATGAAAACCGGTTTGCGACTATTTTTTGTTGGCTTAACTGCGATCTTTTTCGCAGGTGTCTATCATACTAAGTCTCAGGCGCAAGCTGGATCAAAGGTGTTTTCCCATGCGACAAAAGAGCATCGCACCGGAAAATACAGTGATTGCAAAGTCTGTCATCTCGTACCTACAACTAATTGGATCAAGCCGCGACGGGACAAGAACGATCCGTTTCCGGATGTGGTGAATTTCCCAGTCGGCTACGGTAAGAATGGAAAACCAAATCATTCGTCATGCACAGAGTGTCACCAACGCGATATGCATAGTAATCCGGCATTTTGCGGCGGCTGTCACACGATGGGTTCTAAAGGAATCCTTAGCGTGACGGGGATAATGGCATTTCCGAACAGATCACGTCCGACGCAATTTGTGACGAAGTTCCCTCACGCTGCGCATCAAGAGATCTTGGCCTCAACCGAGAACAGAAGAAATGTTGCAGCCGCACATTTTGTGACGGCCAGCTATTTGGATACTAAGAAGGCGGAATTCTACAATTGCAGCATTTGTCATCAAACGTCACAGAGCTTGCCGAAATATGCAGCCCGAAAAACCGATGAAAAACCCATAGGTCCGGCCGGCAAGGATACATTTCTACCAACGGTAGACTACTTCAAAGACTCTCCTTACAATCACGCGTCATGTTTCAATTGCCACTACCAGCGGACAGCACCCGTTTCAACGGATTGTGCGGGGTGTCACAAACTGGTCGAGAAACCCTATTTTTCATCTTCTGTAGCGGAACGCTACTCATTGAAATTCAGCCACGAGCAGCTGGGGAAAACCGGTGACGACGCAGGAAAAAAAGTACATGCGAAAGACTGTATGACGTGCCATTTTAGAGTTGCCGGCAGTTCGGATCTACAATCACTAAAAATGACGGCGGGAACGGAAGTGCCTTTTGTGACATGTTCAAGATGTCATGAGACAAGAGGCGATATTCCAGAGGAAAAAAGGAAACGCGCGGAAAGTAAGAATTATCAATGCAGTTATTGCCATACGTCTGAGGTAGGGCGTTATGAGATACCTGCAAGCCATCAATGATCAAATTTTCGGAGATTGGGAAGCGAGATGCGTTCAAAACAATGGTTTAAGTCACTTTTTGTTTTCGGCTCTCTCGTGCTTTTTGCCGCCGCCTGCATTCAACAGGCCCAGCGGTCACCGGTTACACTCACTTCATTTGAAACCCCTGACCCTGTAGCGGCCCGAGTTTCTGATAAAACATTCCGGGCTTTTTCACATAATATCTCAGAACATCAGCAATTTGCCTGCAACACGTGTCATCAACGTGAGTCACGCGGCGTTAAGAGCCAACTCGGAGGGCACGAATCCTGCATCGGCTGTCATATGAACGAATGGATAGCTGAAGAACAAGCTATCTGTTTTGTTTGTCATACAGATCTAAACTCGGAGGACAAGCCGGTGAAGGCTTTCCCTGCGAAATTTATTGAGGGCTTTAACATGAAGTTTGACCATGCGGTTCATCAAAAGGGTGAGGCTCTGCCGTCGGATGGATGTGTGTCGTGTCATAAACCTTCAGGGCGTGGAAAAACGATTCCGATCGGATTTCAGGCACATGAAAGCTGTTACGGATGCCACACCTCCGAGAGTAAGCTTGGCCAGTGCAGCGTTTGCCATGAGTTGAAGCCCTACAACAGAACGACCCAATCAGAATACAATTTTGGAACTGTCAGCTTCACTCATCAGGCTCATGCCCAGTCGAGCTGCACTTCTTGCCATAGAGTATTGGGAAAAGGACTTCCGAATTCTCAGCAGGTCGAGAACATCAGGATCAAGGAACATGGAGTGCCCGTCGGTTTTAACTGCCGCCAATGTCATAATCACAATGGCGGACGCGGTTTCGATGGAAACGGTCCACCGGGACCAGTTTGCGCACGCTGCCATGCTGGTATGACGTACACCTCTTTACCGAGCGACACCTTAATACCCGACGAAGCACCGGCGGAAGAATGATCTTTTTCGGCAACTATACTTTTCCAAAAAACCATCATAAGACACGCCTTGAAGTAGACACGTGAGAGACCGAAATTATTGACATTAAATCTATTTGGAGTTCTAATAAGCGTATTATGAAAAACACTGCTAAATTGGTAGTAATATCTGTTTTTGCGCTCTGTGCTTTGTTTTTATTTTTGAGCAGCAAAGATCTTTCAAAGACAGGCGCAGCTGGTTTTTCAGGAGTTACCACACAGCCGACACCTCCCAAAGCCAATAGTAAAACGCAGTCGGCAAATTCGCCTTCAAATACTGCGGCCAATGCCGCGGTGAATAAAGTTAGCCCCGTGACAACAGCAACGCCGGCGGCAGCGTCGCCCGCGGCCACATCATCTCCGGCGACGGCAGTTACTCCGGGAATTCCTACGGGCGCCAAGGCGATTCCAAAAACATTTACATTGGGTCAGGATAGTCTGGACAGTGAATGGGGCGAGGCGGCATTCAATCATGACAATCACGCCTATTTGAATTACAGCGCTGACGGCAAATCCGTATTGAGGTGTGTCGAATGTCATCACACCGATCAACCGAAAGCCGCGCTTATTCCGCCTGATGTGACATCCGAACGAAATGAAACACTTACCTTCGACGTCTTTCAAAAGTCCAGCCAAAAGGTAAGTACTTGCCGGTCATGTCATTTTCAACCAGGAAGCGAGCCGGATGGAAAAACAATTCCGGCGGTAACATTTGATTGGGACAAAAACGGCAAGAACATAACGAAAACGTTGGATAATAAGATCGCCTATCATATTAACTGCAACACTTGTCATGACAAGGCTGCAGCATTGCGGTCAGAATTGAAAAAGAAGCGTGACTTTGCAACCGGAAATGATTGCGGCCGCTGCCACAAACCGATCTAACAAATGGGCCTCCGGCAATGCGACAAATGCAGCGAAATGGTTGACGAGGCCAAGGCATTTTGCCCGGGTTGCGGTAATGCTTTTGTAGAGGAAGAAAAAAGACGGGAAGCATCGAAGTTTGAGAAATTGGACCCCACCATCCAATTCGGCCAGACGATGTACAATCAGATGCTTGAGGATATGGGGCTTAATATTTCAGGAGCTCCGAATCCCATTGAAAAACGAATTGAAGTGCTCATTCCGGTTAATACTGAAACCGCTTCTCCGGCAAAGACGGTTATAGTGCAGCCGGCCGTTACACTGCCGGAGCGAAAACAGGAAAAGCGCAAACCGGCAAGCAATGCAAAGTGGTATATTCTGATCGGCCTTGGGGTCCTTTTTCTTTTGCCGATCTCGCTTGCGTCTACGATCTTGTTTGTTCTTGAGATCTGGTCGCGTTTGAAGTAAAGCTCAAAATCTATTTGATCGTCCGAACTCGTAATGCCACGTGTAATAGAAAACCACGAGCAGGTAATAGAGGCATTTCAAAATGTTGACATCGTATCCGAACTTGTCGAAAAGCTGCCAAACGGCGAGTTTCGGAACGAACTTGACATGGATATCATTCTGTTCGGCCGCAGCTATCGGGGAAAACAGGTCGGTCCGTACACCCGTCTGCTCGAATTTCTTCCCGGCGAAACGATCGTCAATGAGAACACATGGGAAAGCAGCATCTTTTACATCCTGGTAAAAGGTAACCTCGAAGCCTCTATAAAAGAACAAAACGGACAGCGAAAAAATGTAGGCACTATCCCCGCTGGAAACTCGTTTGGTGAAATGGCAATGCTCTCCGGAACGCCGCGAACCGCAACGGTTTCCGTTGCTTTGCAAGGTGAGCCGGCGCTCGTTTTGGAATTCACGCGTCCGGCCATACGTCTTTTACGCAAGCTCCCGAAATTCGGCAAAGCTCTCGATCGTAATTACCGCAATTATGGACAGACGCTTACGCTGAACGAACTTAAGGATTTCGCTCATCTCGATCTCGACAGCTCATTGCTGCAGCGACTGAATGACGCTGCGCGGTTTGCTGTTTATGAAAAAGATCACGTACTGTTTCGCGAGGGCGACCCGATAAATCGCGTGGTCTTTGTCCGAAACGGCTGGATACAGCGCGTAAGTGGAATTGAATTTAACCCAAAGGCTGCTGACCTTTTACTAGCTGATGAGTCTGTCGGACTTGATTTTTTAGGGGCCGGTACTTGCCTCGGCCTTGAAGCCGTTGACGCGCCGACAAACTGGAAATATACGGCCACCGTAGCGGGACGCACTGAGGTCCTTGAATTTGCCGTCACTCGCCTGCGTGAAGATAAGGAAATGGGCGCGGCTGTTGTTCCTTTTCTAAAGACATCTGCCGGAAATGAGAATCAGACACCATCGCATCCGACCGACACGCATGTATTGACCGCCGCAAGCCGCGAGATCGAAACGGGCGTCGTAGACGGCGTAAATTTGCTCGTAATGGATATGGCCAAATGTATTCGCTGCGGCAACTGTTCGCTGGCGTGTCACAAGGTTCATGGTAATTCGCGTCTGACGCGGCGCGGCATTCACATTGAGCGGCCATTCAAACCAAACAAGCCGGCAATCCAAAGCATCCTTGTACCGACGGTTTGCATGCACTGTCAGGATCCTGAATGTCTTACAGGCTGCCCGACAGGTGCGATCGCTCGGTTTCCTAATGGCGAAATAGATATCAATCCGGTTACATGTATAGGCTGCGGTGACTGCGCTACACAGTGTCCGTACAACGCTATTTCGATGATCGCCCGCCCAGACACAAAAAATGCGAGCAGAAAGAGCGTATTTTCCAATGTTTTATCGACATTCTCATTAGGCGAAGCAACAATACCAGCGCCTGTCGAGCAGACAGAAAATTTGCTCGCCGTTAAATGTAATCTTTGTCATGACACGGGATTAAATCCAAAAGGCGCAAAGACCGAGGCGTATTCCTGTGAAGAAAACTGTCCGACCGGAGCACTTGTTCGCGTTAACCCGCGCGAATATTTTGACGAGGTCAATCAGACGATAGGCCTCATACGGCGAAATAAGACGCATGCGATCGGTGAAAACATCCACAAGTTCGATCTTTGGGCAACTATATGGCATGTCATTGGCGTAGTGTTGGTTTTGGCTTTTGGCGGCACGGCGGTGTGGGCGACACGAGTATTTGCTCAGGACATACCGCTTAGTGCGGGCAGTTGGGTGACAATGCGATGGCTCACGGGGCTGACAGGTTTGGCAGGCATCGTTTGGGTGATGGCTTATCCTCTCAGAAAGCAGGTCTATAGGCGGCGTGCTGGAGCATTGAGATATTGGATGCTATCGCATATCTATCTGGGGGTTGTGGCAGGAGTTCTTTTGCTGGTTCATGGCGGAACTAATTCGGGCGGTTTGCTAACTACTGTCTTAATGGTGTCATTCGATCTGGTGATCGTCAGCGGACTTTTTGGCGCCGCGTGCTACCTCATCGTGCCGCGCTTTATGACGAGGATCGAACGAGAGCCGCTGCTTTTAGAAGACCTCGAAAACCGACGGGAAGAACTTCGCGCTGAACTTGTTCGAGCTGCTGATCAAACCACGAACGGGGAACTCAATCAACTGATCCAGAGAAAGGTGCGTCGACGTTTTTTAGGGATCGGCTATCTCATGCGGCAATACCTTAAGAGGGAAGATCTGGGAACAATGCTCGCATCCGCCCGCGAAGAATTTCGTTCTGAGGCCGAAAAAATGAACCGTTCGGATGATGCACGATTGATGGAAGCCGTGGAAAACGCTGCGACGCTGCGCAGGGTCGATGCTCTGTGTTATCTACACCAATCGCTTAAGCTGTGGGTCGCCCCGCACGTGTTGTTTACAGCCCTGATGCTGGTCCTGATGGTAATTCACATAGCTCAGGTCGTTTATTTTAACGTTCGATGACCGAAAAAGAGGGAAAATTCACGATCTCATTCTCTGACCTGCTTACCGCAACCAGATCGGTCGAGCGGGACAGTATCTATATTGGGCGACTCGAAACGTGTGAAGTTTTTTTGAACCATAAGTCTGTATCGAGGATCCATGCCGGCATCAATTTTCAGGACGAAAATTACAATGTCGTAAACCTCTCAACATCGAACGTCCTAACGCTTAACGGCCGCCGCCTTACGTCGAAGCAGTCTGACGTGTTGGCAGATGGCGATACTATTCAGATCGGTCCGTTTACAATACGGGTGGCCCGGCTTGGTGATGAGCTGCTGCTGGTTGTCGAACGACAATTCGCCGATCGAACGTTGCCGGATGCATCAAAAGCTCCTCAAACCCTGACCACCTCCGCCGCTGATGAAGCTGGAGGTGTCCTCGACGTGTTTTGGGAAAAGCGCTCACGAGACAAAGACGACTGGGGAACGCGCCTTCGTCCGACCGAAAAGCCAAAACCCGGCAAGGCGATGTTCAATTGGAAACCGACGCGCGATCTGCGGCCGACATGGCGAGCCGGATTATTTATTTGGGCGGGTTTGGTGATCGGAGCGCTTGGTGTGTATGCGTTTTTTCGACATCCAGATGTTTATGCACCAAAGCCGTTGTCGAACCCGCATGCCGGGAAGATCGAAAACAGCTCGATCGCCACGACAGCCAACGGAAACTCGTGCACGACCTGTCACACACTCAATGAGCCGATCGAAAACTCATGTATCAAGTGTCATTCCGCGTCCGAATTTCACTCGTCTAATACAAAGGCGCACGAACAAGCAGGCATTTCCTGCACGACGTGTCATCGTGAACATCGGGGAGCCGACTTTGATATGAAAGCAACAGCAATTCGCACCTGTGCTGAATGTCACAACGATCAAAATCCGAAGACTTACAACGGCAAGGCAGTACACACAGCGCACGGCGGTTCTTATGGGTATCCGGTAATGGATGGCGTGTGGAAATGGAATGGGGTTTATCGCGAGGTTGCGGATGCGATACCTGAGATCAACCGCAGCGCCACAGGCGACAAGGATGAGCAAGCAAAATTAAGTCGGCAGTTTCACACGATTCACCTTTACCGTCTGCAGGCTCCTGCGGCGCTCAAAGGTGACAAACGCGGGCTTGTAACGTGTTCGACCTGTCACGATAATTTTGGTGTAAATAATATTGACAGAGTTAAGCCGCGGCAAACCTGTGCCGTTTGTCACACGACACCCGCAGATGCGACGGATCGTGACAAGCGTTTTGACACAGGCTCGGCTAATTGTATTTCATGTCACGTTCAGCATCCATTCAGTTCCGGACGCTGGAGCGAATTTCTGACGACCGATGCTGTCGACAGGAGGAAAGAGGCGATCATAACTAAGATCAAGCAACTTAGCGGCCAATGAAATTTTTTCACCTTTTTATTTGTGTAGTGCTCATCGGCATTCTTACCTGGCTGAACCAGACAGTCGTCCCTGCTGACGCAGTTCGTTACGGCGGATTGTCTTGGATCGGTTGGGCGAGCATTGCATTAGTTGGCTTAGGCGTCGGACTGTTGTTTATCTTCAACGACTCGTCACGCGCGTTTGGTTTCTTTAAAGCTCGCGATGAGCGGGCCGCTCCCGCGACAAATATTCGAACGCTTTCAAAAGCGGAGCTTACGGAGCTCGGACTCGACAAATATCGCGGCCCGTCATATCCGCATCCGGTCATTTTTCCCGAGCGGTGCATCGGGTGTCAGGCGTGTGTTGATGCTTGCCCGCACGATGTGCTTGCGATCGTTGACGGAACTGCCTCGGCCGTCGCTCCCGACCTTTGCATGGAGGACACCGCATGTCAGGCCGAGTGCCCCGTGAATCCAAAGGCATGTATCGTTATTAACACAGCAAAGGATGTGCGCTCGCTCCCGACGCCGACGCGTGACGGGTCAACATTTCAGACCAATGTCCCGGGCTGTTTTATTATCGGCGATGTTTCCGGTGTACCGCTGATAAAAAATGCGGTGAAAGAAGGTGCGGATGTAATTGCTCATATTGTCGATGAATTGAAAGGTTTGCCGCCTGAGCAAAAGGCAGAATACGATGTAGCGATCATTGGCATCGGCCCGGGAGGAGCGTCAGCCGCCGCCGCCGCTCAGGAAGCCAAAATTCGCTATATTGGTATCGAGCAGACAAAAATATTGTCAACTATTGACCTATATCCAAAGGGCAAGTACATCTTCTTTAAGCCGGACACGAAAGACTGGTCAGGTGGTATTCCGGTTGCAGGACTCGGACTTTCAAAGGCAAAATACGGCCCGGCGGAAGGTGACGACGATCAGCCGATCTTTGACGCACTAGGCCAAGATCTGAAAACGATCGTTCACGAACAGGCGGCCTTGCTGCATAGTGAAATGATCGCAAAGATACCAACAGTGCTTCATGAACAACTTTCAGCAAAGCTATCTGAAAAGCTTGAGAAGGAGTTGAAAAAGCGCATTGCCGGTTTTCTTCGTTCAAAAGGCTCGGCTGATTGGATGCGAGTTTTTCAAACCCAGTTCCTAATCGAGCAAAATGATCTGCTGCCGCTCTTTCGGGCAGATATTGCCGACCAGCTTCAAACAAAGATCCCTGGAGATCAGCGTGAGAACATCCTCGACATTTGGCTAGGCAGCCTGGCTGAAAGGAAAGTGAATATCAACGAAAATGAAAGCTGCAAGACAGTAAATCGAGCTGAGGACGGTGATTATTTTGTTATCAATACGGAACGCGGCGCCGAAAAAACGACGCAAACATACAAAGCTCGCCGCGTGATCATTGCGATCGGCCTTCGGGGTGCGCCAAACAAACTGCGGCTGCCGAATGAAGACCTGAAATTCAAGATCGAGGGCCGCGAAGAGCAAAAGGTGATCTATGGCCTCTCGAATCCGGCTGAGTTCTGGGGATGCCGTATTGTGGTTGTTGGCGGAGGAAATGTCGCCGTTGAGGCCGCAGTAGATCTGGTTGCCACGCGTGACGGAGCAACGATCACTCCGCGAACGCCGGCGACGATGAATAAGGTGACATTGCTAGTGCGCGACTACCTTGCACCGACCGTTAAATTCGGCAATAAGTTTCAGCTTTATCAGTGTGCGGATAACGGCATTATTGACCTGCGGTTCGGTGTAGGTATAAAGGAAATGCGCGAAAATGAAATCGTGCTGGAAGATGTAAAAACAAAGAAGGAGCTTGAAACGATCCCTAACGATTACGTCTTTGCGCTGATCGGAGGTGAAAGGCCGAATCGTTTTTTGGAGTCCATTGGTATTACAATCAAATAACAGATGAGAAAAGATAATATTATGTTCGTCGTACTCGGGCTGGTGGTCGGCCTGGTGATTGGTTTTATGGGTGCAAACAGCATCAATAGGTCCGCTTATGAAAAGCAGCCGGCTTCTGTGGCGTCAAACAGCGATCCAAACAGCAACCCGGCGCTTCCGCCCAATCATCCGCCGCTTGGTGGTTCAACCGGTGAGCAGCAACAAGGAGGCCAGCGTCCGGAGGTGACGGCCGCGATCGAAAAAGCAAAGGCGCAGCCGCAAAGTTTCGAAGCGCAAATGACCGCTGCTGACCTTTATTATCAGATACAACGTTTCGACGAGGCTGCTAAATTTTATGAGGCGGCAGCAAAACTCAAGTCCGGCGACTCCGAGCCAATGGTAAAGGCAGGCAACGCATACTTCGATGCGGAAAAATACGAGCTGGCGGAAAAGTGGTATTCCAAAGCACTGGAAAAGGACCCGAAAAATGTGGATGTTCGGACAGACTATGGCCTGACATTTTTTCTTCGCACGCCTCGTGATATAGACCGAGCGATCAAGGAATACAAAACTTCATTGAGTATCAAGCCGGAACATGAGGTGACTCTGCAGAATCTCGCCCTTGCATATGATGAGAAAGATGATAGGGAGAATTTTGCCGCGACATTGGAAAAACTAAAGAAGATCAATCCCAATAACCCCGTTGTAAAACGAACCGATAGTCAATGACGATGGCGACGAAGAGCGGCCTTTTCAGTGAATTACAAAACATATTTGCCGCCGCATTTTTGCCAGTAAACATGGTAGGTGTGCGCCGGCCCGATCATGTACTGATAATTGCGAAGCCCCGTCGCGTGTACCAACCTCGCCAATCTTAGATTCGCTCTGTTTAGGATCTCCTTTGGAAAATCAGCCGCACTAAGCATCTCGGAGGCTTGCTTCATAACACGTCGTTTTTGTGCAGAATGCTCGGCAGACTGGTATTTGTCAGCCCATTGATAATCAAAGCCATCGGGCACCGGAACAGGACATGGTTGATGTCCCGGATAAACCTGCCAGGGAATCGCTATAACAGCCGGCGGAAAATGCGAAAGCCACTTTACGTACAGCTTGTGCCTGAGACAAAGGTCGATCGGAATAGATGCGATCAGTGCCAGAAACGAGCTGTCGAAGAAAGGTAATTGAAATTCCAGCCGGTGTAGATCGATGTTTTCAAAATGACCCGCAAGTTTCCTGTGTTGATCGTTGAGCAGAAGATGAAAATAAAAATTTCGTGCGGGGTCGTTACAGTTGAAATTGCTCAGCTCTTCCTTGATACCCTCATTAAGCGATCCTATGAGATCGGCGGACAACTCGGTTCGAAAGATCCTTGGAGAAACGTTGGCTGATTCACGTCGAAGGTGCTCATCGATAACTTCATCGATCCGTTTCGCTCGCATCAGCCCAACGATTTTCTCGGTAAGATGCACATGGCCAAGAGCGACGCTGCCGCCCTCGCCGCTCCAGACGATAGCCGGACGCTCTGCGGGCGAAAGGCCTCGGCTATACGCTGTCAACGCCTCGGACATCAGCGACGAATAGTTAGGCACGAGATCGCCCGCTTCTTTTGGTACCTCTTTGTGGACCGCTCCGATCCCGGAGGCGAATTGAAAACCAAAAATCTGATCCTGGGTGTGTGGCCTGGCAAAATTGAAGGTATGAACACCAACGTTTTGGTCACGCAATGCAGCCACGATACAGCGTGAATCCAGACCGCCGCTAAGATATGCGGCTGTGGATCGGTCATTTCTTATTCGTCTTGCTACCGCATCATTAAAACGATGATAAAGTTCTGTCAAAAACTCGTCTTCGGCAGCTGCAGAAGGTTCTATTTCGTCCCAACGCCAATATTTATTACGTGAAACACTGTTTTCCGTAACAGTGACAACCTCTGCGGCGCGGAGCATATGAACGTCGGCATATGGCGTACGTTCACCAAGAGCATATCCAAGACCGACCATTTGCGTGACGGCCGCAACGTCCATTCTTTTGGGTATCTCCTCTATTTCTTCGAGAATGCGAAGAGCGTTTGCAAAGATCAAATACTCATCATCAATGTAAAAATACAAGGGCCGCAGCCCTAATTTGTCAGCTATCAGATCAACTGTTTTCGCGGCCGGTTGATAATGAACGGCGCTGAAGACACCGTTCGCTTTTTGCAGTATATTCAGATCGCTCCGCGAGAAAGCATCGTGGATAGCAGCAGTATCGATCTCACGGCTTTGCCACTTTTCATCACTATTGTGGTCAAGCAAAGGTTCGCCCGCCAGCAAAGTGAATGAGCCGTCCGATCCTACGTGAGAAGAGGGTTCGCCGAAGGCGATGACGTCGACCTTAACGAAAAAGCTTCGCTGATCTTCGAAAACAGTTCTTTTATCGCGAGGGTCACGGGAGATCGTTTGGTCCAGAATTTCGCACACTTTGCGTGGAACTGACCCGTCTGGCTTTCGGCTTATGATCCCGGCAATTAGCGTCATCGGTTACCTTCCGTCGCTCTAAAACACTTATTTAAAAAGAGCCGCTAATGAGCTCGGCTCTTTTTCACTATCGGTTCCTTATCCTCAAAAAATTCGGTGCAAAACGCAGGATCAATCTTCCCCGGACTTATCGAATAACGGGATCAATCCATTTGTGAATCCATAAATGACCAAATTTAACCGGTCATCAACACCGAGCTTGCCATAAATGGAGCTGAGATGATGTCGAACGGTTGCTTCGCTTATAGACATTCGCTCGGCGATGACTTTGCTCTTAAGGCCCTTACCGATCATTGAGATCACCTCGATCTCTCGTCGCGTTATGGTCTCCGGCGCCGGACCAAGCTTTCCGTTACCGGCTTTAACGCCCGAGGTGTCACCATTCTTTAGTAAGTTAGTAAGTAGAGCCTGATTAAGCCAAGTTTCACCCTTGAACGCACGTCTAATGGCTTCGATCAACAATTTCGAACTCTGATCAGACCGAACAATGCCGACTGCGCCAAATTTGAGTGCCTGTGTTGAGCTTTCGAGGTCTTCGCCGTCGGTGATCGCAACCACTCGCATATTTGGGTTGGCGCTTCGGAAGTCTCTGATTATCTCCACAGGATCATCCGCTTCAAGGTAGATCACGGCGATATCTGAGCCATTGACAGCCGCCAACTCAGCCCTATCCGTTGTTAAACCGCAGGTTGATACCACTTTTAAGTCCTTCGTGCTTTCAACAAGGCAACCGAGACATTCCCGTACAAGCTGCTGATTAGCGACAATCGAGATCTGTATACGCAGACTAGGGCTTTTTGTGTGGGTGTTGGTCATACAAAATGCTGACTCGATCGCAGTAAATGTCCAACGAAAGAGGGTTTCAAACGTATTGTGAACTTCAGGGTAGCTGTGGACGCGCACCTGGCGACGAACCACTTTTCTGATTGTACTATACTATGTGACATTTGTACTAGTAAACACTCACAAAAATATATAGAACATTTATATAATCAAATGTAAGTAAATTCAGCAGTAGCAGGTGTCCAAATACTCGACTGATTTTTATGCGTGATAATGTTATTCCTTGAAATTGCTTGAAAAATGGTGATCCAAGTGAAAATTGGGTCACCCCAATGAGTTAAATCTTGATTGGGATGAAGTCTCTGTCGTGCGCAGGTTCGATATAGAACAATTATCTAGCATAAAATATCGCTTTTTCCGATGCGTTGGTAGTCAAGTTGCAGTAGATTTAACCTACACTCACTCAATCAGGTTGGATTATCTTTGGGCATATCAGTGTTGCCGAGATCAATCGCATCAGCCTAATGAGGTTTGGTTATATGTGGGCAAAGGCCTCAAGGGGCCATTAATGGCCAGTCAGTCATTAGACAAAACTGCCTCATTCGCGAGTGAGAGGTTGTCGGAAAAAACAAGGGAAATTGGTAATTTTTGACAGGTTAGAGGATTTTGCACCTGATTGGCATTTTATTCGTCACAGTCGGCATCGTAAGTGATTCCATCTGAAGGATAAATCGTAGTAATCCTCAAAAGAAAAGACATTATGGCAAATACATCAATTGATATTTTTCTCATCTGCGACTTATCGATCTTTAGGACCGCGCTTCGCATGTTGATCGAATCTGAAAATCGATTCCATGTTGTCGGAGAGGCCTCGGACGCAAACACGGCAGTCGAGCAGATCGCAAAACTCCGACCCGATATTATCCTTGTAGATATTTCGGATATTGACGAAATGGCTTTGCTGCCATTGTCGACGCCCGAGATCGCTAAGATTCCCGTACTAGTACTTACCAGAAAGGACCAGGTCGAGTTTTACCAACAGTGCCTAAAACTCGGCATCACAGGATTGGTCTCTAAGCAAAATGGAGCAGAGGTACTCTATAAGGCGATAGAAAAAGTATGCGAGGGAGAATTTTGGTTTGACAGATCGATCATGGGGGCGACGATCCGACACATGCTCAATGAGAAGCAGTCTTTCCTAGAAAATCCTGCCGTTCAGAAGGCAAACGGAATGACCGAGCGTGAACGAGAAGTTGTCGAGCTTATTTGCCGTGGGATGAAAAATAAAGGTATCGCTGAAAAGCTTTTTATCGCCGAAACAACGGTGAGACACCATCTGACATCAGTTTTTAATAAACTCGAGGTGGCAAGCCGGCTTGAGTTGGTAATTTATGCTTTCAAGCATCAGTTGGTCAAAGTACCGACTCAACAAACTTCGTATGAAGAGAATGGAGTAGATGATAAAGAACTGCATTTCGTAGAAGCAAGAACCTAGATTTTTTGAGTTTGATGTCGTTTTTTAACTCTATTTGGAACAAGGTTTGGGTATGTGAACGTTCTTTGTGTAGGTAACCGGCTCATGAAAGGTGGGCACTATTTTTTGAACTGCCTGGGTTTTCAGGTTTCCCCTTTTGGGGTCATTATGTGCATCTAATGGCGCAAACATTACGAAGCGCCTTAAATATGGACAACAAAGAAGACAAAAAAGAAAAAAAACGCAGAGAAAAGGATCTGCGAAAGAAAAAGAAAAATGCCTTGGTCATATGCAGCAACGGTAAGAATTATTGGACGACCCAGGCCCAATTCTGGCAGTGGGTTCGTGAAGATGTGGTTGTAAAACTAGGTGACGGGCCGCTGCACGGCAAGTTTGTGCGTGAAAACGAGGAATTTAACGTTGTCATAAGTAACACTGTTTTGAATTTAAGATGTCCAAATCATCTCAACGAAGCCCTCGCATCCAGGCGACGAGCGTTATCATAAATTGTCATGAGAATATTTGTAACCAAGTCGAAAACAACTGTAACAAAAACACTTCTTTGGGCCGTATTACTATTTTTGATCACGGCATCGACAGGTGTCTCAGCTCAGGACGCGGCGAATCAAGATCCAAGCTACAGGATCGGTCCGGGCGATCTCATTGACGTCAACGTTAGCCAGAGCCCGCAGCTAACGCGAGCAGGTGTCCGCGTAAATAACCTGGGAATGATCCAGCTGCCGATGCTTGATGAGGAGTTGCAGGCAGGATGCCGAACCGAACGTGAGCTTGCTGAGCAGCTCAAGGAAAAATATAAAAAGTTCCTTCTTAATCCGTATATCACAGTTGCTGTCCAACAGTTCAATTCAAATCCCGTGGCAGTGATAGGAGCAGTAAATACTCCCGGTCGAGTTCAATTGCAGAGGCCGGTGCGACTTCTCGAGCTATTGGCGAATGCCAATGGACCGGCGGAAAGAGCCGGTACGTTTGTTGAGATAATCCGAAATCGAAATTTGCCATATTGCGACGGCTCGCAATTGATCTTTTCTGGAGGATTGGGAGATGAGCTTATCACACTGAGCCTTGCGGACACTTTTAAGGGAACGGAAGGGGCAAACCCTTACGTTAGAGCGGGTGACATAGTTAGAATTCCTGACGCTGATATCATAAAAGCCTACATCGTCGGAAACGTCAGGAATCCAACCTCGATCAGTTTGAATGACCAAGTAACGCTGTCCCAGGCAATTGCGATGGCGGGCGGGCTGGCGGCCGGTGCACAGTCAGATAAGATTATTATTCGAAGACGGTTGCAGGGCTCGATAAATCCAACCGAAATCGCGGCAAATCTAAAGGAAATAAATCTGCGGAAGAAAGATGATATCCTCCTGCAGTCTAACGATATTGTCGAAGTTCCTGGTCCACGAAAAAGCTTTTGGGGTGACTTCGCAAGGAGTTTTCTTCCGATGGTCACGACCCTTCCGCTTAGGGTAATTCCGTAAGTAGTTTAGAGCCTATTTAGTTTTTATATGGCGAACGATAAATCATTGGTCAAACCCGAACAGAGTTCGGCGCCCATCCAGCCGTATTCGGTTGATTCCGATCCGGGATACGGTTACGACTTTTACGCGCCTAACACCGGGAACGAGGTATCGCAAAAGAAGCAGATCCTTAAGTTTTTCTCGATCCTGCGTAAGCATTGGGGCCTTATAGTAGGAACCGTTCTTATTATTACAACCTTGATGATATTGTATCAGGCGCAAAGGCCTGATTATTACGCGGCTGTTGCTCGGATACAGGTGAACGGCGAGACAAACCCTGCCGCGGGCGGAAGTTCCATTATTCTTAATCAGGGCAATGATCCCGTATATTTCACGACACAGTTGCGAATTTTGGAAGGCACCGGTTTATTGCGCAGGGTGGCAAAGGCAATAGATCTGGAGCATAACGATGCCTTCGCACATCCTAATAAGGGGAAAAAACTGAACACCCTTCAAAATGTATTGAAGATGTTCGGTTTGTATGAGCCTGCCCAAGCTGAGATCGCCGAAAGCGATATACAGCCCAATAATCTGGAATTGACACCTGAGGCTCTTACCGATCTTGACAAGGAAGCGGAGAAACTTGCACCGTTTGTCAGCAAGATCAAAAGAGGCCTTACGATCATGCCGGTAAAGGACAACAGAACGGCAAATAAGGAAACTCGCTTGATCGAAGTTGGGTTCACTCACGGCGAACCGGCCATTGCGGCAAAGATCGCCAATGCCATAGCAGACACGTATGTGCTTCAAAATCTGGAGCGAAAGGTCGAGACAAATGCGACAGCCAGCGAATTCTTACAAAAACGAGTCGCCGAGCTCCAGTCTCAAATTCGCCAGAGCGAGGAACGTTTGATCAATTATTCGAGGGATAATCAGATCATTTCTTTGGATCCAAGTCAGAATACTGTAGTTCAGCGTCTCGGCGACCTGAATATTAAATTGGGAGCCGCTGAAAACGAACTCATAACTGCCGAGGCCGCTTATCGGGGTGCGATGCAAAATCCAATGTCGGGAGCAGCGGCTGAGAACGCCGATCCGAGGACCGCCGGTCTGCAGGCCCAATTGACTGCTCTGAGACAACAGTTAGCTCAGCTGAAAACTGAATATACCGATGAATGGCCGGAAGTGCAGAGAGTTCAGCGACAGATAACTCTGCTGGAAAACGAACTTCAATCCAATCGAAAAAGAGCGAAGGATACTCAATCGTCTCAACTAGAACAGCGATATCGAGAGGCTGCTGCAAAGGTTCGTCAGTTAAGGACCGATTTTGATCAGCAGCGAGGAGCGGTGCTGGCGCAAAACCAGGCTGCCATCAACTATCGGATCATTCAGCAAGAGATCGATACCAACAGGACGCTCCTTGCAGATCTGCTGCAAAAATCAAAAGAGACAGAAATTATTCTTAACGGAACCCCTAACAATGTGTTAGTGGCCGATAGGGCACTCGTTCCTCGTTCTCCGGATGGGCCGCAAAGGACTAAGGAAGTGTTCATGGCATTCATAATGTCAATATTTGTCGGCATAGGCCTCGCATTTTTGGTGAATTGGCTTGATGACACGATACGTGTCTTTGATGACGTGGAGTCTAAGCTTGGAACGCCTGTGATAGGAATGATTCCGGGCATTCACCAGGGAACGATAAAACGGCTAATGTCGCCGCGACGTCAATTAAGCGGCGAGGGCGGCAGAGGGTCGGCAATAGTACCACCCGAATTTGATCAACCGGTTGTTCGTGAGGCGTTTAACCAAGTGCGAACTTCTCTCCTGCTTTCGGGCAACGGGTCGGGCCCCAAAACGGTGCTCGTTACTTCGGGGCAGCCTTCAGAAGGCAAGACGCTCACATCACTCAATCTTGCAAAGTGCCTTTCGGACATGGGCGGCAAGGTACTGTTGATCGATGCGGACCTGCGCTGTCCCAAAATGCATCTCATCAGCGGATTTGACAATTCCAAAGGACTCGGCGATCTGCTGACAATGAATGGCTCGGCTATGGATAACCTCGACGATTCAATTATTGAGGATATTTCAGGCAATCTCGATCTAATGACGGCTGGTAAGGCTATTCCGAGCCCTGCCACCTTGTTTAGTATGGGCAAAATGCGCGAGATAATCGAGAAACTTGGCGAGACTTACAAGTATATTGTTATCGATTCGCCACCGATTCTCTACTTTGCGGACAGCGTTTTGCTTGCGGCAGATGTTGATGCCGTTCTTCTTGTTGGCCGTGTGAATTTTAGTTCATCGGAAATATTATCCCTCGCTAAAAAGAAACTGCAGGATGTAAATGCAAATATTGTCGGTGTGGTCTTAAATGATGTACCGCTCAGCGGTTATCAATATTATGACAGCGATTACTACACGGATGAAGCCGAAAATAAAAATGCGAACGACAACAGCGAGAATGGAACAATTTTGCGGCTTGAATAACGAACTCAACGATCGATTTTTTTCGATATTCCAAATTCTGTCCGTTTCCCACGCATTCAACGATAAATTTTGAGGATGGGTTAGTCTTTTTAAGAACAGCGCGCGTCACCGCTCTACCAGAAGATGAAACAAACATTTCGAAATGAGTGCATGAGCAAGATCGGCGTTCCTTACGCAGATGGACGCTGTCTGATCATTGGCGAGGTTGCGCAGTCCCACGACGGCAGTTTAGGCATGGCCCACGCGTTCATCGACGCCATCGCCGATGCAGGAGCCGATGCAGTTAAGTTCCAGACCCATATTGCCGCTGAGGAAAGCACTCCGAGCGAACCGTGGCGGATTAAATTCAGCCCTCAGGACGAAACGCGATATGAATATTGGAAGCGAATGGAATTCACTAAGTCGCAATGGCTTGGGTTGAAGGAGCACGCCGACAAACGCGGAATTCTGTTTATGAGTTCGGCCTTTTCAGATGCGGCTGTCGAATTGCTTTCGGATATTGGAATGAAAGTTTGGAAGATCGCGTCGGGTGAGATCGGCAGTTTGCAGCTTCTGCAGCGAATTGCAGGAACGGGCGACCCAATCATACTTTCTTCAGGAATGAGCGACTGGGCGGAATTGGACGCCGCAGTTGATCTCGTTCGGGATAGCGGAAACCAGCTTGCCGTACTGCAATGTACGACGGCTTATCCTTGCCCACCAGAATCTGTCGGCCTTAACATGCTCGACGTTTTAAGAGACAGGTATGAAGTTCCAGTCGGATTGTCCGATCATACGGGAAATATATTTGCCGGGTTAGGAGCTGTGACGCTGGGGGCTGAAATTCTCGAGATCCACGTAGCAATGAGCCGCGAAATGTTTGGGCCCGATGTAAAAGCGTCGGTTACCACGAGTGAACTTCATCAACTGGTTGCTGGATGCAGACAGATCGAAAGAATGATCGCGTCGCCTGTTGATAAGATCAAGATGGCGAGCGAAATGTCCCATCTGCGATCGCTGTTCACTAAGAGCGTTGTTGCGGGAGCGGATATCCCGGCAGGAACAGTTTTGGCTCAGGAACATCTGAAGCTAAAAAAACCGGGCACGGGAATACCTGCGTCGCAATTGCCCGATGTTTTGGGTAAAAAGCTTAGCCGTGACCTACAGGTGGATGATTTTCTTCAATTAAGCGACCTTGTAGAGACGAATAGCGCCTCCGGAGATCAATAATCTGATGCCACGAAAAATTTGTGTTGTCGTAACAGCAAGGCCCAGCTATAGCCGCGTAAAAACGGTGCTGCAGGCAATAAAGGACCATCCAGACCTTGAGCTTCAACTTGTGGTGGCCGCGTCTGCGCTTTTAGATCGATATGGTACGGCCGTGAACTTTATTGAAAAAGACGGCTTTGCGATCAATGCCAGGGTATATATGGTTCTCGAAGGCGAGAACCCTGCATCGATGGCCAAAACCACGGGTCTCGGAATTCTTGAGCTGGCAACGGTCTTCGATAACTTGAAGCCGGATGTTGTTGTCACTGTCGCAGATCGCTTCGAGACGTTGGCCACCGCAGTGGCTGCTTCATACATGAACATTCCCGTCGCGCACATTCAGGGTGGTGAAGTTACCGGTTCGATAGATGAAAAGGTGCGTCATTCAGTTACAAAACTTGCCGACCTGCATTTGGTCGCAACTCCGTTTGCAGGTGAGCGTGTTAAGAAAATGGGCGAGGACATTAAGAAAATATATGTTACCGGCTGTCCGTCAATAGACATCGCCACCGAGATACTTGACGATCCATCGCTTAATTTCAATCCGTTCGAACGCTACGGCGGTGTAGGCGTTCTTAATGAACTGGTCAACGGATATCTCGTAGTGATGCAGCATCCTGTGACGACAGAACATGAGATGGCGCGTCAGCATGTTCTCGAAACGCTTGAGGCCGTTTACGAGATCAATATGCCGACGCTGTGGTTCTGGCCAAATGTGGACGCAGGCTCGGACGGCACATCGAATGGCATACGTTCATTCAGGGAACGCTTCAATCCGGAAAACATACATTTCTTTAAGAGCATGTCGCCTACAGATTTCTTGAGGCTTCTATATAACAGTAAGTGCCTGATCGGTAATTCGAGCGTAGGCATTCGCGAATGCTCTTATCTTGGTGTGCCGGTGGTAAACATCGGAACACGCCAAGTCGGACGCGAAAGAGGCAACAACGTGATCGATGTTGGTTATGAAAAAAATGCGATCCTGGCCGCTGCACGCCAGCAGATCAAAAGCGGACGACACGATATCGATAAGCTTTATGGTGACGGCAAAGCCGGTGAAAATATTGCAAAGGTTCTCGCCGAGGCTCCATTGAGTATCGAGAAGATGCTTACCTATTAGATGAGAGTATTAGGCGTTATACCTGCACGCGGGGGCTCGAAAGGGGTTCATCGCAAAAACATCAGGCCATTGTGCGGAAAGCCGTTGTTGGCCTACACCGCCGAAGCTGCGTCTGCCGCCTCCAGATTGACAAGGACGATATTGAGCACAGAAGACGACGAGATAGCCGACATTGGCAGGTCGCTTGGCATAGACGTTCCGTTCATGCGGCCAGTCGAACTTGCCGAAGATGCGACGGCTACGTTTCCGGTAATACTTCATGCTGTTACTAAATTAGAATCATTTGGTGAATACTACGATGCGGTTTGTTTGTTGCAGCCGACCAATCCGCTCAGGAGGGGCGAGGACATCGACAACTGCATTGAATTGATGGAAACAACCGGCGCGGATTCTGTGATCAGCATTCTTCCTGTGCCGGCGGCCTTTAATCCAAAATGGGTGTATTGGCGATTGCCGGATGGTGAGATGAAATTGTCTAGCGGTGATACTGAACCTGTAACGAGACGACAAGATCTACCGGCAGCATTTCATCGTGAAGGTTCTGTTTATGTAACCAAACGCAGTGTGTTGACAGAGTATGGAAACCTGTATGGCCAGAATGTTCGCGGTTACGAGATCGACGAAGCAAACTCGATAAATATTGACACGAAGGAAGATTGGAACCGAGCCGAAGAAATGATAAAAGGCCAGTTCATGCAAACCGAGGCGTCGCGAACCGTTTAGTTTATGTGCGGAATATCCGGAATATTTGGAAGGTCATGGAGCGAGCAAGACCTCGCCGCGATGGTGTCTTCACAGCGGCATCGCGGGCCGGATGGCGAAGGAATTTATGTTAGCCCGGATCGTATTGCCGGCTTAGGACAGAACCGATTAGCGATCATCGACCTATCCGATGCAGCCAACCAGCCGATGTTTAGTTCGTCAGGAAATTTCGTCATCGTTCTCAACGGCGAGATTTACAATTACCTGGAACTGAGGCGCGAGTTAGAAAGCGAATACACATTTAAAACCAAATCCGATACTGAGGTTTTGTTAGCAGCGTATCAAAAATGGGGACGGGCCTGCCTGGATAAACTGATCGGAATGTTTGCGTTCATCGTTTGGGACGTGAATGAAAAACGAGCCTTTGCGGCTCGCGATCGTTTTGGCGTTAAGCCATTAAATTTTTATCAAAAGAGCGACGGCACGCTGCTGATCGCAAGCGAGATCAAGGCTCTACAGACAGCCGGTGTTCCGCTTGTTCCCGACGAAGTCACTTGGGCAACTTACCTCGCCCACGGTCAATACGACCACTCGAACCGAACATTTTGGGCGAATGTTGAGTCTTTGCCGCCAGGGCACTTTTTAGAATGGAGCGATCATAAAACAAAAGTCACTCGTTGGTATGACATTGCCGAGCACTCGGGCGAGGAATTTGATACACGGCCCGAAAACGAAGTTGCGGAAGAGTATCTCGCATTGATGAAGGAAAGTGTAAAGTTTCGCTTTCGTTCGGACGTTCCGGTTGGCATCAATCTCAGCGGCGGATTGGACTCATCAACGCTTTTGGGTTTAGTACATGCGGTACAGGGCGCGGACAGTGCGGTAAAGGTTTTTACATTTACTACGGGCGATCAGAACTATGACGAGCTGACATGGGTCGAGCGAATGATCGCCAAAACAAAGCATGATCTGGTCGTCTGTAAATTGACACCGGATAATGTGCCGATGTTGGCAAATGAAATTCAGATCAGTCAGGACGAACCTTTTGGCGGCCTGCCGACTATCGCTTATTCAAACGTTTTTAAGAAAGCAAAAGAAAACGGTGTTACCGTTCTGCTTGATGGCAACGGAATGGACGAACAATGGGCCGGGTATGATTATTACCTTTCCACGACAAATGGACATATGCCCGGATTGATTCAAGGGACAAAGGAATCTCCGGTCAAACCGGATTGTCTGATGCCTGAGTTTCGTTCTTTGGCCGAACCGAGCGATTTTCCGTCCGTTTTTTCCGACAGGGTAAGAAACCTTCAATACCGCGACACGCGATATACTAAGATTCCAAAGGTGCTGCGATTCAACGACCGCATTTCAATGAAGTATTCGACAGAATTGCGGGAGCCGTTTTTAGATCACAGGCTGTTCGAGTTGGCATTTCGGCAGCCAATCGAACGCAAGATCAAAAGCGGCACGCGCAAAGCGATGCTGCGACAGATAGCAAGCGGGTTAATTCCGGACAGCTTAACGGAATCTCCGAAGCGTGCGTTGCAAACTCCGCAGCGGGAATGGCTGCGTCACGAACTCAAAGAATGGGCAGATCAAACGATCAATACGGCGCTGGATGGTTTTGCTGGCGACTGGCTTGATCGCCGAGCCGTAAAGGCGGCATGGTCTGAATTTAGCGGCGGCAAAAGTGATAATAGTTTTTATATATGGCAATGGATAAGTATTGGCTTGATGGCCTCGACGCATAAACTGATGCCGGGCGTCGCGAATAGTGTGTAAAAAATGGCCAATGAAGGAACAAATTTGACGATGGAAGGTATCGGTGGCGAAAAAGGTAAGTTCGAGATGGAAAACCGCCAATCAAAGGGTTCGGGTAATTCCGAGGAATGGACGCTCGTAATACGGCCAAAGAGCGGCTGGCTGGACCTTCATCTCGCAGACTTATGGCGGTATCGCGACCTTGTGCTGATGTTTGTTCAGCGCGACTTTTTCTCGCTTTATAAACAGACGATCCTGGGCCCTCTTTGGTGGGTCATTCAGCCTTTGCTGACGACACTGACTTTTACAGTGATCTTTGGAAATGTTGCCCAGTTGTCTACTGACGGATTGCCAAAAGTTTTATTTTATTTGTCCGGCGTTACTGCTTGGAACTATTTCTCGGAATGCATGCTGAAAACGTCTGAGACCTTTAACCACAACTCAGCCATTTTTGGTAAGGTCTTTTTCCCTAGGCTTGCAGTGCCGCTTTCGGTCGTGATCTCAAACCTGATCAAATTCGGGATACAGCTTGGTCTGTTCCTATGTTTTTATTTCTATTTTCTCGCCGGCGACAGCAACATAAGACCGACTTCAGCATTATTTCTTCTACCCGTTCTGCTGCTAATGATGGCGGCGTTAGGGCTCGGCTCCGGCATTATTGTTTCGTCGCTAACTACGCGTTATCGAGATCTTAGATTTCTTGTTCAATTCGGCACGCAGTTGTTAATGTACACGACCCCTGTGATCTTTCCGCTTTCAAAAATTCCGGAACAATATCGCTGGATAATTGCCATAAATCCTATGACCTCAATAATCGAGGCTTTTCGCTATGGATTCCTTGGTACTGGAACTTTCAGTTGGGAATTGCTGGGATATTCTGCAGTGGTTACAGTTGTGACCCTTTCGTTGGGAGTGGTGCTTTTCAATCACGTTGAGAAGACCTTCATGGACAACGTTTGAAATATTGTGACCGCTAACTTCCGTCTATGTCCAAAATTGTAATTCAGGTAGACAATCTGTCAAAACACTATCGCCTCGGCGTAATAGGTGGAAAGCGCCTCGTCGAGGACATTAGCCGCAAGTGGGCGCTTTTCACTGGAAAGCCTGACCCGTTCTCCAAAATTGGGGTTCATCCGAATGTAGTAAACAACGCCCATCATGAATCTGAAGAGAATGAAATATGGGCATTTAGGAATGTTTCGTTCGACGTACATCAGGGCGAAGTATTGGGGATCGTAGGACGCAATGGTGCTGGCAAAAGCACGCTTCTAAAGGTGCTTTCAAGAGTAACCGCTCCGACCCTAGGCGAGGTGCGTGTAAGGGGTCGCATCGCCAGCCTTTTGGAGGTTGGAACGGGTTTTCATCCAGAACTTACCGGGCGCGAGAACGTGTTTCTCAACGGCGCTATCCTTGGCATGACCAAAGCGGAGATCCGCTCTAAGTTCGATGAGATAGTAGAGTTTGCCGAAGTTGCGAAATTTATCGATACGCCGGTCAAGCGTTACTCAAGCGGAATGTATGTGCGGCTTGCGTTTGCTGTAGCGGCGCATTTGGAGCCTGAGATACTGATCGTTGACGAAGTTCTAGCCGTCGGCGATGCTGAGTTTCAAAAGAAGTGTATTGGCAAGATGGGCGATGTGGCTTCGCAGGGTAGAACCGTTCTTTTTGTTAGCCATAACATGGCCGCTGTTCAGACGCTTTGCCACCGAGCAATTCTGTTGCGTGAAGGGCGGCTGATAGGGCAAGGTGAGCCGTCTGACATGATAACTGAATATCTTCAGGGGTTCACAGTTCAAGACCAGATATCCGAATGGGATTCTCCCCAAGCAGCTCCGGGCAACGATGTATTAAGGATCAAGAGCATCAAGGTCGTTCCTGAAACCGATCAGGCCGAAGGGATAATCAGCATGCAGGATACGATCAATGTCGAAACTGAATTTTGGGCATTGACGTCGAGCCGGGCCGTTCATATCACCTATCATCTGCTCAATGAGCAAGGAGTTGTTGTTTTGACGACGGCATCGATCTCAACTAAATACGATGCGGGTAAATATAGGTCTGAGTTTCAGATACCGGGCGGGTTGCTGAATTCCGGAATTTATCATCTCAAGCTTCTCATTGTTGAGAACGGCGCCCGCGCGACCTACACCAATAACGGTATCGCTTCGTTCAGTGTTGTTGATCTATCCCCGAGAATTGGGGCCTATATGGGTAAAGAGCCAGGTGTTGTGCAGCCCGTTTTGCCTTGGCGGACAGAGAGTGTTGGGGATATTTGATGCTATCTGTATCCGAACTAAGCTCAGATCTTATCAAAATTGAAAGGGCGCACCGTTTGTCAATTTCTGCTGTATCGGATTTTTGAGGGCGATTAGAATTTTCTGAAACAGGAACTGAAATTACGATCAACAATAATGTTGGGCCAGCTTACAAACACCTCGGACGAATTCGATAAACATATGAACTTGAAGACCTCTAATCAGTCCGTATGGCGAGAGGCATCTGTTGAGGAATTATACGAGTGGAGCGCGAAGCTGGAGGCAACGTCCTGCTCTTACCGGCAATTTCCCTATTGGGTAAATGCGTATAAGGTACAAAACTATACACCGCGATTCTTTTATTGTGGCGACAGGGATCATCCGATAGCCTTTGTTGCGATCGTTGAGGTTGGCATTTATCCGTTTCGTTTTGGCTTGATAGACCGTGGGCCATTTTTCTTTGCGCCGGACGTTGATGACATATCCGCATGTCTTTTTGGATTGACCGATCTCTTCATAGAGCTAGGCTACGTTTTCGTTCGGTTTACGCAAGGACAGGAAAGTATATTTTCAAAGATTCGAGACCTGAAGGGCATTGAGCAGATCGAACCATATCCGTTCTGCCGGGATTCTCGTAATTCCATGCTCATCGAGCAAAAAGCAGAAGAATCTGAAACGATCGCAAGTTTTAGTGAAACGGCAAGAAAGAGAATAAGGCGAGCGGTGCGGTTCAATTACGACATCAGCTCAACGAACACGGATGCTGATTTCGAGAAGGCATGGGATCTGTTCGAGAATCTTGCTGCGAAAAAAGGATTCAACCTGTCTCCGAGACCCAAGGTTTTTTGGCGCGAGGTGTTAAGGCTGGGCATGACGGACAACCTCGCGCGACTTTATCTTTGTTCCGATCAAGGGCAACTGATAGCCGCACAGCTTCATGTGAGGGATGGCGCGATCTGTGAAGCGATGCTCGCAGCGTTGGATCTTGACGCTCTAGGTGAGAAACCGAGCCCGGCCGCTTTGATGTTTTTTAAAGGGATGCGCTTTGGCTACGAGTTTGGATGCGGCAACTTCAATATAGGTGGGCCCGGCGACCCGAAGAGAAATAATCATCTTTTTGAATTCAAGAGCAAATTCAAGCCAACACTGCACGTCGCGCCGGAACCACTTTGTCTTGTAATTGCGCCTCGCCTCTATCACATTTGGATAAGTGTCCTTCTTAGAGGATGGCGAGCATGGCGGTATAGATTTGGCAAACATAACTGAAATGCATAGTGATCTAGACCCTAGAGCCGAGCGTTCTAGCGAGCACTTGGCAGAGCCAGCTCGAAAGATGGGCGGAACTGAAGAATCGAAAGAGAACCTTTAAGATAGAGATGCCAGGATATATTAAATCAAATCAATTGGTGGGGCTGTTATTAGTCAATTTCGCACTAGCAGCCACGTTTGAAATATTCGAACCAGATGAAGTTCAAACGGTCCCAATAGTTGGCTTTAATGTTATCGCAGCCTTTTTTCAAAATCTCCTAAAACTATTTAGGGGCGATGCTTTTAGAGTCTGGAACGGAGCTGTAGATATTGCGAAACCGCAGAGCGTCAGTCAGGTTAAGTCGACTTCGACATGGATGGAAGTAACGGCGGAATCCTTGGAAGGTTGGAGCCGAAGATTGGAAGCTGAATCATGCTCGTATCATCAATTTCCGTACTGGGTGAAGGCATACGAAAAGCAAGGGTACAGGCCGAAATTCTTCTTCTTCGGCGACCATGACAATCCGGTGGCTTTTGTTGCGGTTATCGAGGTTGGCATTTATCCATTTCGTTTCGGATTAATTGATCGCGGACCCGTTGTTTTTGAAACTGGTACCGACAATACAGCAGTTTACTTATCGGCGTTGAACCAGTTGGCAAAGCAACGCGGGTACGTATTCCTTAGATTTACGCAGGGACAAGAAGATGTGTATTCATTGATACAAAACGCGGAAAACGTTATTTCGACGGAGCCATATCCATTCTGCCGTGACTCAAGGAACTCCCTACTTGTCGAACAAATTGCCGATGACGAGGAATTGATATCCGGGTTCAGTCACACAGCAAGAAGGGATATCCGGCGAGCTCAGCGATTTGAATATGAGATCCGAATTGCCAGCAGTGAGACGGAATTCGAAATGGCCTGGAAATTGTTTAGTCAACGGGCCGCTAAGAAAGGTTTTGAACTTTCTTCGAAACCTAGAGCATTTTGGCACTCTATAGTAAAAGCGGGTTCATCCGGTAGGTTAGCCCGACTTTATCTTTGTATGTATGAAGGAGAATTGATAGCCGCGCAATTGAATGTAAGGGATGGTAATACGTGTGAAGTAACATTGGCGGCACTGGACATCGAGGCATTGAAAGACAAGCCAAGCCCGGCAGCTCTTTTGTACTGGATAGCGATGCGTGATGGATATAAAGAAGGTTGCCGTTATTTCAATATGGGCGGACCCGGCGACCCAAAGAGAAATAATCATCTTTTTGAATTTAAGCGAAAATTCAAACCTACACTTAATGTTGCGCCGGAACCACTTTGTCTTGTACTTGCCCCTCTGCGATATCACTTATGGATAAATGTTCTCCTAAGAGGTTGGCGTGCCTGGCGGTATAGGTTCGGCAAGAGCAAACGAAAGCCGTTGCCTCAACCGAAAACCCGAACTGAAAAGTTCAATAACAAATAATAGTCTTATGCCAAATCGAATCTTCCGCTTTCTAAACAACCATGTAGTGCGTTCGGGCCCCTATAGGGTTCTTATGCGACGATATTTCGGAACGGGTAATATTACGTTGACGGAACGAATACTCGAGATCGAGTCGTTTCGTAACGATGTAGTTCCGCAGCGATTACCGGTCGCTTCATTTAAATCGATTTTAGTGCTGGCTCCTCATCAAGATGACGAGGTAGTCGGTGCGGGTGGAACACTCGTAATGGCAAGAGATGCCGGTGTTGATATTTCTGTAGTTTATTGCACCGATGGTGAGCAGCATGAGGTTGAGAGCGAAGTTCGAAGAGAAGAAAGTCGAAAGGTCTGCGAACGCCTTGGAGCAAAGATATTTGAATTGGATATCTCCAATGTTAAACCGAATCCCCAGAAAAAAGATCTGGAGAAGCTCAACGAGATCATTCGCTCAGTCAAGCCCGACTTGATCCTATCACCATGGTTATTTGACGGTGCGCCAAAACATCGAATGATCAATCATGTTCTTTGGTTATCCGACGTCTTAGCTTCATTGCCCGACATCGAAATATGGGGATATCAGGTTCAAAATACGCTTCTGCCAAATGGTTTTGTAGATATTACAGAGGTAGCTGATGAAAAACGGTTTTTGCTTGAATGTTTTCCGTCGCAGAACGCCGAACGGCACTACAATCACGTTGCTATGGGGTTGGCAGCATGGAATTCTCGTTTAGTTTCGAAAAACAAAAAACCGGCTTTTGTCGAGATATTTTTTACATTGCCCGCTCGTGAATTGATGAGACTCATAGAGCAATTTTATTTCAAGGATCTTGATCTCACTTATGCGGGAGAACCAAACGTTGCCGCAAATCTTAAGGAATTACACCAGTCGATCACAAGTGTTAAGGCAGGAGAGCGGGCTGCAGCGAGATCCCAGACCTTGAATGACGTAGGAACATCGGAATTATGACCAACAAGATGAGATCTATACTTAGATCCGTAAAAAAGACAGATCTTGTGTGGCGTTACGGGTCAAACTTTTCGCCGACTTTTGAATACAAGATCAACAAAAATCAGTTGGGTAATGTTGAAAAAGATATCATTAACAAACTCAACGCGGATGGAATTGCCGTTACCTCGATCGGGGAACTTTTCGTCGACGATTCTGAGTTTCGGGCATTGGATGCGGCGACCAGGGCACTGTTGGACGAAAGAAAACAAGAGATCGATGGCCTAAAGTCGATGGCAAACGACCCAGCCATCGGCGATAAGACTTTCAATTTGGAAATGCTCGGCAGCGAACTGATCTTCGATTCTGACAGCATATTCGCTCGATTCGCTCTGAATAGCAGATTGTTGAATATTGCGAATGCCTATTTTCAAATGTACGCCAAGCTGCGATATTACAACGTATGGAACACATTTGCTTCGCAAGGGAGCGCACGGGAATCACAGCTTTGGCATTTTGACCGTGAGGACAATTACATATTAAAACTCTTCTTATATCTGGAGGACGTCGACGAAGGAACAGGACCATTTACTTACGCGCCCGGAACGCACAGAAAAGGCCGGTTTCATTCGATCGAGCCAGAGTTTTTCATGGAAGGGGGTGTTCGACGAACTACCGACGAACAAATGAATGCAGTCTTTCCAAGGGAAAAGTGGAAAAGGGGTACAGGCAAGAAAGGTACGATCATTTTTGCCGACACCAGAGGTTTTCATAAGGGTGGTGAAGCAAGAACAAAGGATAGGCTAATGTACACCTGCATGTACACATCGCGGGCCTCTGAATCAAAAGAACTTCTTAAGGTTCCCTCTAATATTGAGACCAACACTTTGACCAACGAACAATTAAGGAATTTAGGTATTCGGTAGCAATCAACCCTATTTATCTAAATCACTGATTGCCCGATGACTAACCGTAATTCCATAAGCACCAAGCCCCATTTGTCTGAGCCAAAGAGGTCCGGGAACATCAATTTTCTGCTTCTCTCAACATCGCTATTGGTTGATCGTGTGTTTTTGCACACCGAATTGATCAACACCCTAAGGAAGACCGGAAATGTCTCAGTATGGGCGACGTCATATGACGAATCAGCTGTAGAATCATGCTGGGCGACTGTAGATGCTGACATTCAGAGATTTCCCGCAGTTCGCGCCTTCCGGGAAATTCCTCATAACTATCTCCGACGATTTAATGAGTTTATTTGGGACTATCGTTACTTGCCGCCAAGTCGAATGAGCATGATGGAGCATGTTAGAAAGAAGCGGTCAACTCTGCCAATACGCGCATTAAAGCCACCAGCCCGCCTGCTTGCCTTACTCCATACAGAACGCTTTGTGGAAAGTGGTTTGGAGAAATTATTGTTGTCTTACCCGCGTTCAAACGAAGCTGAGACGCGGCTGCGAGAAAAGAGGCCGGATGTTATTATTTCTACCGGGCCTTTCCAGTTTGAGCAGCCCGCAGTGTTTACAGCCGCAAAAAAGCTGAAGATACCGACTCTGGCTTATATTCCGTCGTGGGATAACATCTCGACAAAAAACCGGATGGTCTTTAAGTACGATGGTTATATTGTTTGGAATGAGCAGGCAAAACGGGAACTACATGATTTTTACCCGGAAACAAAAGATACTCCGGTCTACGTGATAGGCGCGCCACAGTTCGACATTTTTTATCAGGAACGTTTTTATTTAACTCGCGAGGAATTTTGCAAGCAACAGGATTTGGATCCAGACCTTCCAATAGTAGTTTATGCAGTCGGTTCGCCAAATTTTCTCCAAGAGAAACATGGTGCGGAATACATGGCAAAACGTGTTGCAGATGGAGACCTGGGCGATGTGCAATTACTCGTAAGGCCTCATCCGATTCACGATAACGCCGAAATGAAGGTGCTCTTTGATCCGTACCGGCCCAAGGTCAGATTGCAGGAGACGCCGAATACGGGCAAAGCTTTAACAAAGAGAACTCAGGATGAGCTGCAGATAGTTGAATGGGTGAACACATTTAGACACGCCGATGTCGTAGTGAATTTGTCTTCTACAGTGACGATCGATGCGGCGATCTTTGATAAGCCAGTGGTGAACCTGGATTTTGACCCGCAGCCGGGTCAGGCCGATCAGCAATTGATCAAAGACGTAAATCACAAATGGGACCATTTCAAACCCATAGCGGAATCTGGCGGCGTGTGGTTAGTCAATGATTTTAATGAAATGATAGATGCGGTCAGAGGTTATTTGAAGCAACCAGAGCTTCATCGTGAAAAGCGTCGTTGGATCGCCGAATATGTTTGTGGTTATTTGGATGGTAAAAATAGTGAACGCATGGCGAACGCAGTAATAGAATTTGTAACTAAGGGGAGATCGCCGAACTAATATGTGTGGAATAGCCGGAATGTTTCAGCGAAACGGGGGCCATGCCTCGTTGGAGACGGTCAAGAAGATCGGCCTGACGATGACACATAGGGGGCCGGATAATTTCGGCATTGAGGAGCGGGGAAAAGTCGTAATGGCTCATAATCGCCTCAGTCTTCTGGATCTGTCAGCGGCTGCGAATCAGCCTTTCTCAAATGGAAGATACTCACTTATTTATAACGGCGAGATATATAATTTTCGTCAGTTACGCGAAGAATTGATCAGGAAGTACGGGATCGAGTTTGTTACTACTTCCGACACAGAGGTTCTGTTCTATTCTCTTATCCACGAAGGGGTGGATGAATGCCTGAGCAAGCTGCAAGGGATGTTCGCATTTGCCTTTTACGATGAGGTCGACGAAGTTCTATGGCTTGCCCGGGATCGAATGGGCATCAAGCCGCTTTATTACTATGCGGAGAATGGCAGTTTGTACTGGGCGTCGGAGATAAAGGCACTTGTCAAAACACTCGGGTTAAAACCTGATCCGATCCGCACACTTTTCTCTGTCAATAACATGGCGGAGAAATCTGCAGAATACACGTTGTTCAAAAATCTGTGGCTGCTGACACCCGGCAGCTACTTAAGGATCGATTCGAAAAACGAGCCAAAGAAAGTCGTGTATTACGATGTGGTGGACGAATTCGATGACGAGTATTACAACTATCTAAATAACCAGAGCTCTAAAGAAATATTAAACACGTTCGATGCGCTATTTGTTGAAAGTGTTCAGAAAATGCTTATCAGTGACGCCCCTGTCGGGGCGTTTGTCAGCGGCGGCATAGATTCGAGCCTGATTTCGGCGGTCGCTGCAAAGTTTAATTCGGATATAAAACTCTTTACGGCAAATGTTATCGGGAAGTACTCAGAGTACCAGGACGTGGTAAAACTGTCGGGGCACATTCAAAAAGAGGTCTTTGCATATGATTTTCAGCCGCAAATGATGTTGCGCGACTGGGCCGATGTTACCTATTCGTACGATTGTCCGATAGTCATTCATGTAAATTCGATCCCATTTTCCAATGTTGCCAGGCTGGCAAGAGATTCGAACGTAAAGGCAGTTCTTACGGGGGAGGGCGCAGATGAGCTTTTTCTCGGTTACCCGCGAATAGTCGCCCAACGATATAGTTCTATCGCAGCATTTCCGGTCAACGCCGTTAAGTCGTTGTATGATCTTGTCCCGAAACTCAGTAACTACTTGTTTCCCAACAGCAACTCACCTATAGGGTTCATTAACAAATTAGTACAGGGCTTCGAATTTCAGCAGCTTAACGACCGGGCAAATAGAAAGCTTCATTCGCTGGATAAAGCTCAAAGAAAAGAACAGTATTTAACGATCAATATGCTGCGGGAACATCTCAATACTTTGCTTCATCGGAATGACCGGATGGGAATGATGTCCTCGATCGAGGCGCGATTTCCATTTCTGGATGAAGCGATCGTTAGGTTTGCAGTAAATCTTCCGACAAAATTCAAGATCGGGAGGACCGGAAGATTTGGCAACTTTAAACATCCGTTTCTGATCGACAAATGGATAGTGCGAAAGACCGCGGAAAAATATCTGCCCAAGCAGATCGTTAGGAAGAACAAGAACGGCTTCCCGATGTATGGCCATAAATATCTGCGTGTTAACGAGAATTTCTTTCGTAATGGCTGGATAGCGGAAAGTCTCGGCCTGTCCAATGACGTCCAAAAGTACTTTTTGCAAACCCAGGATCCATATATGATCGGAAAGCTGGCCTCTGTAGAAATTTTTGGCCGGATCTTTGGCTTTGATCACTCGACGGAGACGGTCAAACGCCACATTTATGACAATGCGAAGATAGAGATGAGCGGTAAGGCGTCCGCAATAGCTCTGTCGAAGATCCAACACAAGGCATCCGCACTGTTGCCGCTCCTGTCAATGTGTGATCACCTAATGTATGAACTTTAGACCTTATCGAAAGGCTGTTGCACTAGATGTAACGGACTTGTTTAATGCAAACGGCAAATCATGAAGTTCATTTTTATCTACTCCGCTGATGGAGTTGGACATACAGGTACCATCACTCCTGGCCCATTCACGAATCAGTTAACGCAAATGGAGACCGGCATAAAAAATTGCCTGTTGCTTGTTAGCGAAACCGACTCGGATTTTTTCATCCGTGACAACGATCTCCTTGGTACTATTCAAGGTTATGTAAGGTACCCGAACTTAACTGACGCGAAGGATGCCGGAACACATAACAGAAAATTATTTCGGCAGATCCTGGATGATGAATTTCCTTTGGATGAGGACGTGGCGAGTTCATTTGCGTCCTTTGCTCTTGATCCAAATAAAATGCAGGCGGCGGTTGCAAACGATGTATTGGGGTTTTACCCGATATACTACTGCATCAAAGGTTCCGAACTAATAATTAGTTCCCATTTACTACTTATAAGCCAAATGCGGAATTGTGAGATCGATCATACGGGCGTTGCTCAAAGACTGACATCTCCGGAGTTTTGCAATTTCGGAGCAAGAACGATCCTCAAGGATGTATTTAGGCTATTGCCCGGTGAGCATATTAAGTTCGATCTCAAAAATGATCACCAAAAGTTAGTTAAGTACGACAACTCGTTGTATTCAGGTGCGTTTTCAACGACTCTGAGACAATCTGCCGAAAAACTTTGGCAAGTGATCAAGGAAGAATCAGAGCAATGCTTCAAATATGATCAGGAGATCGCAATAGGACAAAGCGGGGGAATGGACAGCCGAATCCTGCTTGCCAGTCTGGCTAAAGGCAAGTCGGTTTCATGCTACACGTATGGGCACGAATCCGATTACGAGACTAGGATCGCTAAAAGATGCTCTGAAACAATCGGGGCGCAGTTCCGGTCTTTTGACACCTCGTTGTTTTTTCCTGACCGTGAGAAGTTGAGATCATATGTGCTGGAAACAGAGGCCGTCGGCGTCAATCAATGGTTATCGATCTTGGAAAATGTAAATACTGATCCAAATGGAAAGATACCGATGGGCTTGGGAGAGATGACGGAAGCGATCGCCGGAAGAAATATTAAATCCTACTCATCCCGAAGTTCCCGAACGAAAGTTTTTTTAGGCCTGAAAAAGATAAGATGGACACCACTGGATAACGAAGCGTTTGCCTTGTGGAAAAAAAGAAAGACAGCGTCAATTTTGAAAAAGATCCCCAATGAAGATTTACCCGGCGACTTCAATTACGGAACGATCATCGCGGAATCCGAAAAAGATCTGGAAGTTTTATACAAAAGGATCGAGGTTCACGATGTTAAGTTCGTAGAACTTTTGGATGAGCTTTTCGCGTGGTATGTTCATGGTCGATTGCCGTCGTCAAACCAGCTACTGTTGCTCCGCGGCAAATTTCATCCCGTGTGTCCGACCATGTCGGCGAGATGTCTTCGAGAGGTCTCGACGATCCATCCCTCACTTCGTCTAAACTCATATCTGATGGACGAGTTGTTTCGATTGCCGGAACTAAAGGAGTTCGCGCGTATTCCTACGGCCCAGATCCCGTTTATTGGTTATAAGAGCAACAACAGAGTGAAGTTAATTGTGTGGGGCATCAGATCAACGATCGATAAGGTTATGACCAAGACGGCAACTTGGCGAAAGAAACCGGCCGCCAGGAACAGATTGTTGAAATCGACAAATCTGCCGCTCGCTTACAGTGAAACGGACCCCAAAATTGTCGATTCATGGTTCTTGCCGGACATTGTTGGAGGAAAACGGTTTATCAAGATTTTTAATGATAGGGCCAGCCAAAAGGCCCACCCATTGGTGCCAGTTGATATTGTTTCTGCAGCTGGGGTGAACATGGAAATTGAATTTGTTTGCGAAGCTCGAAAGAGTCTCAATAACAAAAGCAGTCTGAACTCTATGTAGATTTGGGCAACTAGAATTGTAATGATCGCGGATCGCAAGCTTACAGAATTTAACAGAGTGGCAGACATCGATATTGAGAGCATCGAAGGAACAAAAGGTTTGGTGAGTGATACCAATATCACAAACCAGCGTATTGCTGTCATCTTTCCACGCGGCGAGGTGATACGTAATTTTGTCTATACGGGAATGTTGGATAGTTTAGCCGCAGAATCGGAACTTCACCTATTTACAGTTGCTCCGGGTGAAGAATTTGAGGAGATGCTGACTGGCATATGCGACAGTGTGTACCCGCTTACAGAAGATGAAGACAAATGGATCGTGAGGATCCAACGCGAGATTATTGACACCGCACACAATCGCTGGATATGGTCACGGGCCGCGCAGGAACGGTCCAGGCTTCGTGATCAGGAAGCCCAAACTGTACGGCAAAAAATATTTAGACAGACGAAAAAGATGATCAGTTTCCCGGTTGCCAACAGGGTCGGGCTAAACGCTTTGTCTTCGCTCGAAAGGATGAGCAGCCGTCTGTTCCGAACGTCTAATAGATATACCGAGCTTTACAAGAAGATGCGTCCTTCTCTTGTTTTTAATGCGTCTCATGTCCACAGCCGAAATGCTACACAGGCGGTCGAGGCCGCGCAGTGGCTTGGAATACCTACAGCGACATTCATTTTTAGTTGGGACAATTTAACTTCTCAGGGCCGCATTATGCTTCCGTACGACTACTATCTTGTCTGGAATGAAAGTCTTAGGAACCAGTTGCTCGAAATGTATGAGTGGATAAAACCTGAAAATGTTTTTGTTACTGGCACACCTCAATTTGATCATCATTTTCAGGAAAAATACTATTTGGACAAAGAAGAGTATTGTGAGCAGATCGGTGCCGATCCGAAGCGACCAATTGTGCTATACACAACGGGCATGGCAAACCATATGCCGGGCGAACCAGATATCGTTGAAGGGATTGCCGATATTCTGGCCGAGTTTCCCGAAGGTGAAAAACCGCAGTTGGTACTCAGAGTTTATGCAAAAGACCTGACAGGCCGTTTTGATGAATTAAGGCAGCGGAGGCCTGACATCGTATTTGCCGATCCACTGTGGGAACCTGCGTGGCTTACACCAAAATACGAAGATAGTTATGCACTTATCAACGCACTTCGTCACTGTTCGCTTGGGATCAATGTTGCATCGACTGTATCGCTTGAACTTTGTATGTTTGATAAGCCGGTGATCAATGTTGGTTATAATCCACCGACAGTTTCGGAACAGGAATTGTCGTATGCCGATTATTATGAATTCGATCATTACAAACCTGTCGTGGAAAGCGGAGCGGTCAATGTTGCTTGGGACATCGCCGGAATGCGCGATTTGATCCACAGTTCGTTAAGTTGCCCAGAGAAGCATCGCGCCGATCGCGAGAAATTGATCACGAGCATGTTTGGTTCCTCACTTGATGGCGATTCGAGCGGCAGAGTGGCCAAAGCCATATTACAAATCGCGCAACTCGGACGCTGATCGATACAAGACATGGCTAATATATCTGTTGTAACTCCAACTTTTCGCCGACCGGAAGAGGTGAAGGGACTGCTTGAGAATATTCGCGAGCAAACTATGATGCCGCTCGAGATCATTCTCGTCGATGGAGCTTTAAAGGGCGAAGATGCGACCGAAAATATTGTGGAGTCGATCAAAGCAGAGTTTCCATTTGAGATTGTTTATATACGCCAAGATGGCGGTACAGCTGTCCAAAGGAACCACGGCATCGATGCCGCACGAGGCGATTTCGTGGCGTTCATCGATGATGATGTGCGGCTTGAGCGAAATTTTTTTAGAAACATCGTGGACGTTTTTGTTGCCGACAAAGAGCGGCATATTGGCGGCATAGTCGGTTATCGAACGAACGAGTATTTTGATGCAGGCGATTCGGAACGCTGGCGTTGGTACAAGCGTCTTGGGCTGCTGTCTACTTACGAACCGGGTCGGTACGATTTCGAATGCGGCTATCCTATTAACAATAATATGCAGCCGCCGTTTACAGGTACTCGGCCTGTGGATTTTATGACGACAGCATGCGCCGTGTGGCGGCGCGAAGTTTTTGATTCGGGAATACGTTTCCATGATTTTTTCCGCGATTACGGAGTTCTCGAAGATGCACATCTCTCGTTAAGGGCAGGGCGAAACTGGACATTGCTGCAATGCGGTGATGCCCAATGTGAAGAGTTACGCTCCCCAAGAGGCAGGGTTGATCAGCGTCAAATAGGTTATAAATGTGTGGCGAATTACTATTTTGTGTTTCGTGATATCGCCGGTCCACTTGGCGCCGGCCACTTGTTCCGATTTTGGCGCTATCAGGCATTTGAGTTTTTTCGAATTGCTATGTCGGCGCTTCGCCGACAGCGTTGGGATGATGTGAGCGAACTTCGCGGGAGAATCGAGGGCACGCTCCGGGTCGTGCGGGGAATTTAATACCTCATAAGAGGGTTTGTTAGGTTGTGAGGACCAGAAACGGTTCAGAGTTCTGACTTTTTAGGGATGCCGAACGAGACTGAAATGAATGATAGCAATGCTGCCAAAAGTGAGAGCCTTCGGATAAAGGCTGAATATGAACGTCGGGAAATTGAAATTGAACCCGATCTTTATGCTCCGTGGCAACCGGCTGAGATCCTACTGATCTCAGAGCGTAAGAGAGTCGCTGCTTTGATGTTGAAGAGCCTTGATAGATTTCCAAGTGTGGGAAGTCGATGTCTCGAGATCGGTTACGGAAAACTGGGATGGCTAGCCGACGTTCTGTCATGGGGAATTGATGAGACCGATCTGCATGGCATTGAATTGGACGCTGTGAGGGCCGCGCGTGCACAAAAAGCACTGCCTCAGGCTGATCTCAAGGTAGGAGATGCAACACAACTGCCGTGGAGGAATGACTATTTTAACCTGGTTGTTGCCTCGACGGTGTATTCTTCGATTTTGGATCAAAGTGTAAGGGAGATGATCTCTAAGGAGATCAGTAGAGTGGTTTCGCCGGATGGAGTTGTAATTCTATACGATATGGCGGTCGGGAATCCGCAGAACAACAGCTTAAGGGCGGTAAAATACGATGAGGTCAGAACGATGTTTCCTGATTTCAAGTGTTATTTCAGGTCAGTCACACTTGCCCCGCCAATTGCACGTGCGATTGCGAAGAGAAGTTGGACCTTGGCCGTTCTTCTAAGCAGCTTGCCCTTTCTTCGGACTCATTTTGTAGCAATTTTAGTTAAACAATAGATCGCCTCTGATTCGCGCTGCCTTAAATATCAGAATAGTTATACAAATAGTTAGAGATGCACTTAGCTGTCATTTCACATAAAGTTTGCTGGCCGTCGGCAGATTCACCCACAGGTTATGTAACCGACGGAGGCTTTCCTCTCCAGATGGAGGCGATTTCTGAGCTGTTTTCGAGTACAGAGTTGACCGTGCCTTGTGAATTAGGAAGCGGCGTAGAAGGTACGTCGCCGATAAGCGGAAAAAATGTGAAGGTCACTCCACTATCTGTTCCCACGGGCAAAGGTATTCGAAGAAAAATCCATATGTTGAATTGGGTAGTGTTAAACGGCCCGACAATTTGGCGGTCGGTGCGCTCGGCGGATGCTGTTCACACGCCCATCCCGGGCGATGTCGGAACTATCGGGATGATCTTCGCCCTTATTCTCAGAAAACGGCTTTTCGTAAGGCATTGCGGAAATTGGTTGATGCCTCGAACGGTTGCTGAACGGTTGTGGAAATGGTGCATGGTGCGGTTCGCTGGCCCTCGAAACGTAATGTTGGCCACAGGCGGTTCAAACGATCCCCCTTCGGAAAAAAATCCGAATGTCCAATGGATATTTTCAACCTCTCTGCGAAAAGAACAGATCATGACTAACGTCGAACGCACACCTCCCAGCGATGGAACGCTACGGCTGATAATTGTATGTAGGCAAGAGGCAAGAAAGGGAACCGACATTGTTATTGCCGCCCTGCCATCAATTGCAAGTGCCTTTTGCAATGTAACCCTTGATGTAGTGGGAGGAGGATCATTGCTTGAGAAACTAAAGCAACAGGCGGAATCGCTGGGTGTAGCGGATCGTGTGACATTTCATGGAAAAGTGCAGCAGGCAAAGGTGGTCACGTTACTTCAAAAAGCACAAGTGTTTTGTTACCCGACATCCGCATCCGAAGGGTTTCCGAAGGTTGTTCTTGAGGCTCTTGCGAGCGGAATGCCGGTAGTAACGACCAGAGTATCAGTGTTACCCGATCTGATCTCATCGGGTTGCGGGTTGCTACTTGATTCGCCATCGCCTGCTAGTTTGTCCAAAGCCGTGATCGAGATCTGTTCAGATCTGCCCCGATATAAAGTAATGTCTTCGACAGCGATCAATACCGCTCAGAAATATAGCCTCGAGAACTGGCGGGATTTCATCGGCAAAACTCTGCGAGAGTCTTGGAATGTCTCTGCTCTTTCCTAAACAGTAGAATCATGCGCATGAAAATAGCTTTTCTTGCCGGAACTCTTGGACGCGGCGGTGCGGAAAGACAGCTTGTCTATATGCTTGAAGCATTGAAAGCTGAGCAGATAGAATCCCGTGTGCTATGCCTGACAAAAGGTGAGGCATTTGAAAAAGAGATCCGCGAACTGGGAGTGGATGTTGAGTGGGTCGGCGGCTCCCAAAATCAGTTCTTAAGGCTTGGGAGTATAATTGGAAATATTCGAAAACGTCCGGTAGATATACTTCAAAGCGCACATTTTTTCACAAATATTTACACTGCAATGGCTGGGCGCATTCTGGGTATTCACAATATCGGCGCCATACGCAGCGATATGATAAATGAGATCGCCTCCAATGGTCTTTTTAGTAAATGGCAATTGCGGCTTCCCCAAAAGCTCATTGCTAATTCCCAAATTGCAATTGATCGGGCAATTGCCAAAGGCATTCGTCCTGCAAATATCAGCCTTGTGCGCAATGCTGTTGAAATCAAGTGCGGCGATCAAAATCTAAGTAAGGATGAGGCGATCAGTATTCTTTTTGCCGGACGTCTCGTCCCGCAAAAGCGTCCCGAACTGTTTATTGAGATGGCGGCCCGGTCGCTGAAAGAACTGCCGAATAAGAAGCTTAGATTTATCATTGCAGGTGATGGGCCTCTTCGTGCGGATCTTGAGCGACTTGCTCTAGATATGGGATTACACGGACCCAAATTCTCTTTTCTGGGTGAGATGGAGAATATGTCCGAGATATACCGAAAAGCAAATATACTTGTTCTAACATCCGAGCATGAAGGAACCCCTAATGTTATTTTAGAAGCAATGGCCTATGGCCTACCGGTCGTTGCGACGAGGGTTGGCGGCATTCCGGGAATAGTGAATGACAGATGCGGGTTCTTGGTCGATCCTGCAAATGTTGAAGAGTTGACCGCGGCAGCCACGAAACTCATTGATAATAAAGAACTTCGCTTGAAATTGGGGCTAAACGGACAGGAATATGTCGGGAAAAATCACTCGATCGGCTATTTACAAGATAGATTGCGATGTATTTATTCCGAATTGTTGAACACATCCATAATACAAAGTGAAAGCAGAAGCATTGATCAATAGACCTCTAGCCCGATCGGAAAGAGGGCAAAAGGTAGAAAGCAGGACATCACGAGAGTTTTTGATCGTGATACTGCTTACATGTGTGCATCTGCCATTGGGCGTTGCGTTGTATAACACTGGATCCGCCGGAATCATTCACCCTGTGATCGTTTTTGGACTCGGATTGTATGCCGCGTCGCGAAAAAAGGTCAATAACGGCCACGTGATCTGTGTAGCCGCTTATATTATCGGAGCCGAGGTGTTGTGGAGAATGGCCAGTGTGCCTACCCCTTGGGAATTTGGCAAGTATGGAACCATAGGTGTTTTGCTGACTGCAATATTTAGGAGCCAACGATATGAAATGCCTAAGTTACCTTTGCTGTATTTCATATTGCTTGTTCCGTCATGTTTAGTCACGATCGCTGAATCGAGTATGAGCCGCTCGATTTCGACGCTCAGCACTAATATGTCAGGCCCTTTACTATTATTGGTGAGCGCCTGGTTTTTCTACAAAACTCGAATCAGCCCGCGGGAATTTCGACGGGTTTTGATCGCCTTCATGCTGCCGCTCTTTAGTGTTGCGATGTCGGCTTTGTTTTACACGGTGACCGCTGAGGATCTTTCGTTCAACGGAGAATCAAATCTAGCAACAAGTGGCGGCTTTGGCCCAAACCAGGTTTCTTCGATGCTGGGACTGGGTGTTTTTGCGGCCGCAGCCGGCCTACTGATTTTCAAAAAGCGTTCCAAGTTTAGTATTTACTTTGCCGCCTCCGCGTTATTGTATGCAGCTCTTAGTGTTATGACCTTTTCACGAGGCGGCATTTATAACGCGGTGGGCGGGATCGTGGTTTTATTGATCTTTGGAATGCAGGATATTTCAGTTGGTCTGCGCCGTGTGGTTCCCGCGATCATTATTGGCGCGCTGTTCCTGCTTTTCATTTATCCGGTTCTGAATGATTTTACAGGTGGGGCATTACAAGACCGGTTCGAAGATACCGGCACCACCCAACGAGGTGACATTGCATACTCCGACCTTCAGATGTTTCTCGAAAATCCGCTATTTGGAGTTGGTGTTGGCTCCTCCTATTTTTACCGAGAACGTTTTCTCCATAAGGCCTTGGCACATACCGAATTTACCAGGATGCTATCTGAACACGGTTCGTTTGGCCTGGCGGCGCTTGCGGTAATGCTGGCTATTTTGATCGGAAATCTAAAGCGACCGAATTCCATCCACGGCAGGGCCTTTATTGCCGGAGGAATTGTTTGGGCGTGTATGTATATGACTAATGCTGCGATGAGACTCGCCGCACCGGGGTTTATGTGGGGCCTTAGTTTCATAACGATAGTAAATATTCAACCACACCTGGCGAGAGTTGTTCGTGCCGCAAAAGATCGACGTCGCATTAGAACCAAAGGAGACGCTTCGCGGGTGGTTCAATCGAATTAAAATTGAGCCAATTTACAACGTGAATCTATGAAACGCATGCGTCTTTGTGTTGTCGGCAACCTGCTCGGACGAAATCCTGGTCACCTTAAGACACAAGGAGAAATTTTGGCCGATCTTTTATCGAAAGAAGGCCACGAGGTCATTAGTTGCTCTTCAAAGATTAATCGGTTATTTCGTTGGATAGACATCGTTCTTACTGTAGTTCGAAATCGAAAAAGTTTTGACCTATTAATTTTAGAAGTTTATAGCGGGCTTAATATTGTGATGTCCGAGACAGTTGGTTTGTTGGGGCGGATTTTGGGCATTCCAATGATCTTTGTTCTTCATGGGGGCAACTTACCGGAGTTCTCGAAAAAGTATCCGCGTTGGACAAAACGAGTGTTTGGCAGAGCAGATATTTTGGTTGCTCCATCTATGTTCCTAGCAAAGGGACTAAGATATTTGGGTTTCCCGATACGTGTTATCCCTAACATCATTGAAATAAGCAATTATCCTTGCAAAGTTCGCCGGAATATCAAACCAAGATTGATCTGGATGAGATCCTTTCATCCGATATACAACCCTCAAATGGCTGTCATGGTTTTACACTCGATCAGACATTCAAACCTTGACGCAAGCTTGGTGATGGCGGGGCTAGACAAAGGTCTGGAATCAGAGATCAAATCAAAAGTATCCACACTTGGACTACAAAAGATGGTTCGATTCCCGGGGTTTTTAGATCATGAAGCAAAGATCAAAGAATTCTCTGACGCCGATATATATTTGAATACAAACCGGATCGATAATATGCCAGTTGCCGTGATCGAAGCATGCGCTATGGGCCTGCCTGTAATTGCGACGAAAGTGGGTGGTTTACCTGATCTCATTAATGACGGAATAAACGGATTACTAATTTCAGATGATGATGTTAAGGGTATGGCCGATGCCGTAAGCTCGCTATTGGAAAATCCTGACCTGACGGAACTGCTTTCCAGGAATGGCCGTTCGTTGGCCGAACAATCTTCATGGGAATCTGTTCAGATTTCCTGGAACGAACTTTTCGTGGAGATCATGAAAAAGTGTGAATTACCCCTAAATCCAATTTTTGAATAAAATGAGTCTCGGATTGAACATATACCATCGGCTGCCTATTCCTGCCCGTTCTCTTGCGGCCAGCATCCACGGATATTATCTGGGTTGGTGGAGATATGATCGGCTTACAGACAAACTTGTTGACGAAGCACTCGAGCGGGAATATTGGACAGACAAACAATGGAATGATTGGAAAGAGAACCGCTTGTCCGATCTTCTTCACCGAGCAGTCAGAGATGTGCCATATTATCGGGAGATGTGGGCGGAAAGGAAAAAAGAGGGTGATAGTTCCTCATGGGAGGATCTGCAAAACTGGTCTGTCCTCGAAAAAAAAGTACTGCGCGATCGCGGAACTGAATTTATCGCAGACGGTTTTTCGCGATCGAGAATGTATCATGAACATACAAGCGGTACGACTGGAACCCCACTCCATATCTGGCTAACTCGCGAGTCAGTAAAACAGTGGTTCGCACTTTTTGAAGCTCGATGCAGACGTTGGTATGGCTTTTCGCGAAAAGATCGATGGGCGATTCTCGGAGGGCAGTTAGTGGTTCCGGTAAAGCAGATGAAGCCTCCTTTTTGGGTATGGAATCAAGGGATGAATCAGCTATATATGTCGTCCTATCATCTTTCCCCGGTAATGACACAACATTACCTTAAGGCGTTAGCAAAATACCGCATTAAATACATATTGGGTTATTCATCCGCAATTTACTCGCTTGCCCAGGCAGCCGTGGAAAAGAAAGTAAGCGGATTGCAGATCGAGACGGTAATAACAAATGCTGAACCGTTGTATGCTCATCAACGCGAGACCATATCAAAGGCATTCGGTTGCCCGGTGAGGGAAACGTATGGAATGACCGAGGTCGCGGCAGCGGCCAGCGAGTGCGAGTTTGGTCGGCTGCATCTCTGGCCGGAAGTTGGAATCATTGAAACAGAATCCAACGCAGCACCGAGCGGTGCCTCCGACTTTATATGTACGGGATTGATCAATGCTGAAATGCCATTGATACGATATAGAGTTGGCGACCGAGGCCGATTGTCTGATGAAAAGTGCGACTGCGGCCGAAATTTACCATTGATCGATAGTATCGATGGACGCTGTGACGATGTTTTATATACGTCGGATGGAAGAAGTGTCGGTAGACTTGATCCTATTTTCAAAGGCGGCCTCCCGATCCTTGAAGCACAGATAATTCAGAACTCATTAAAAAGGATCACAGTCAAATTTGTTAGGGCAGAAGCTTTTGAAACCAAAGCTCTTGACTCATTGGCGGAACGTGTTCGCGAACGCCTTGGGGATATTGAAGTGACCTTTGAGGAAACGACGGCGATTCCCCGAACCAGTAACGGTAAATTTCGTGCCGTTGTCTGTGAATTGTCCAGTAGCGAAAGGGAACAGGTTTTGAATCCTATAAACGTGGAAACCGCAAGACCGTCCAACGCTTGACCTAAACATTCGACATGAATTTAGAATCCGAAGAGCTTGTGGCCGGTAGGAATGAGGGAGAAACGATAAAACCAACTCTTTCCGGCAAATTTGACCGTTTTGATCTCGGCCTTGTTCTTTTTTTACTGCTATCGTTTGGCATCGTCTCGCAGCTGCCTTTTGCCCCTGACCGTTTTGGTGACAGAGTTTTCTTTAACGAGGCTAAAACAATTGCTGAGGTTATTCACGGAGTTCAGAACTGGCAAGAAATTATTATCACGCGAGCACCTGGGCCGGTTTTGTACTATCTTATACCGTTTTCGCTTTTGCCAGCCGGCTCTAGTGCTACTTCCTATTGGGTCGCTGGTGTAATTTGGTCAATGCTGTGGACTTTGTTGGCGGTCTTGTTAATAAGGCGCGCTGCTGCACTTATTGGCGGCAGCACAACCGGCAAGTTAGCTTCTATTTTGGTCGTTTTGTGCCCGTTTCCGGTTTACTATGCTTTTGGAATTTTGGCAGAAACTCCGGCATATTTCGCAGCAGCATTAGCATGTTATGGCTGGGCCAGGTTTTTTGATCGCCAAACAGATATCCGCGGATTTCTCTATTTAAATCTAGGGTTGCTTCTTCTGATTCTCGCCCGGCCTAACGCCTTTATTGTATTAATGATCGGAATTTTTGCCGCGGGCAGACTCCTATTAAGATCGGAAACCAGAAAAATGGCGGTTTCGACATTCGCAGCCATTTTTCTGACGGGAGCCTTCTGTTTGAGTGGTTTACTGCTTCCATCATGGTTGTCGCACGGCGGACAACAAGCGAGTTTAGGCCATGTGTTATTTCATGGTCGTTTTCAATATCGCACAGAGCCGTGGGATTGGCGCTTTTGGGACAAAAAACATCGTGTCGGCAGCGCCGATTATGAAATGTACCGACAAGAAGAAATGATATTGGAGGAACGTGCGGAACATGAAAATGTATCTCCCCAACAATTAGAATATGATTGGGCCCGGCAAGATTTTCTTGATAATCCGCATATCACACTACAACAGGCTGCCGTTCGATCGCTTTCGCTCAATATTTGGACAGTTGGTTCGAAATCACCAGAATCGCTTCGTATGGGATTTGTTCCTGGTGTGGTTGTTTATGGTTTGATCGAGGTTATAGCTAACTTCGCGTTTTTTATGACTTTTGCCAGTTCGGTCTTATTTATTTTTTTGAGACGCGATCTATTTTTCTCTTTCTGGGTTTTGTGGGGTGTTTATCTTTCTCTCTTGATGTTTCATGTTGTTGTGTACGCTGAGGCTCGATATTTGTTTCCATCGCTGCCTGGATTGGCGATCATGGGCAGCATTGGGTTGATCACTATACTAAACAAGCGAAAAAATGTGACGCGTTTAATAAATGACAAAGTTCAATATTAGGTTGTCGATAGTGCTTTTGAGGAAAAAATGCAATTTGTCTCTGTAATAATGCCCGTTCACAACGAGGGAAATTTTATTCTGAGAAGTCTGGGCGCACTGCTTGAGCAGGACTATCCGAAAGATCGAATGGAGATAATTTTGGCCGACGGAATGTCGACAGACAACACGCGACAGCTTGCCGAACAAATTGCGAGCGCATCGACTATTCCGGTCAAGTTTGTCGACAACGTAAAAAAGATCGCTCCTTCGGGGTTGAACCTGGCTTTGGGCGCTGCAAAAGGCGAGATCATTGTGCGTGTTGACGGCCACACAATTGTAGAGTCGGATTATGTTAGCGAGTGCGTTGATGCCTTGTTGCGTACCGGAGCGGCAAATGCCGGGGGAAAAATGAATGCCGTTTCTGAAGGTTCGGCCGGTCAGGCAATTGCGATCGCGACCAGCTCGCGTTTCGGGATAGGAAATGCACGATTTCATTATTCTGATCAGGAAGAGTATGTCGACACTGTCTATCTCGGCGCCTGGCCGAAGAGTATTTTCGATCGGTATGGCTTGTTCAACGAGGAACTCGTCAGAAATCAGGACGACGAATTTAATTACAGGCTTCGGGCCGGCGGCGAGAAAATATTACTTTCGCCACGGATCAAATCAATATATTTCAACCGCAGCTCTTTTATGTCCCTCTGGCGGCAGTATTTTCAATATGGATATTGGAAGGTGCGTGTCCTGCAGATGCATCCGCGGCAGATGAGCATGCGTCAATTTGTTCCGCTGATTTTTGTCGCATCTTTGACCGTGACCGCGATATTATCGTTATTGATCCCTTTTGGTTGGTTGGCTTTTGCCGGGGTGGTGTTGAGCTATGTGATAGCAAATTTTGCAGCTACGCTTATTGCCGTAAAGAAGAAAATAGCCTTATTGCCGTTAGTTTCGCTTAGTTTCGCAATTTTGCATCTTTCGTATGGATTTGGTTTTCTATTAGGCATCTTTTCCTTTGTAGGACATTGGTTTAAACCAAGAACGGGCGATGTTCTTACGGTCGATCAATGAAGGCTCTAATGTCGGCGTATGCGAGCCAAGATATATCCAGAAATCTCCGATTTTCGAATGAAGAAAGCTGCTTCCGAGAATGGAAGTAAAGTACATCCTTTGACTAACGAACTCTGCATTCATCAGTTGATCGAAGCAACCTCTAAGCGTGCGCCTGATGCAGTTGCGGTCATCGATGATGGAGGTAACAGTTTAAGCTATGCCGAACTGAACGATCAGGCAGATCGAACCGCGGGCAGTTTACAAGGCTTGGGTGTAAAAAGCGGCGATCTGGTCTCGATCTGCGTCAACCGTTCGGTGAACATGGCGGTCGGCATTTTGGGCATTCTCAAAACGGGAGCGGCCTATGTTCCGTTAGACCCAAACTATCCGCAAGAACGTCTCGATTACATGGTTGAAGATGCGGGAGCGTCGGTTCTGTTGACCGAACTCGAACACGCTAATCGATTTGAAGGCAAGATAGAGAATGTTTTGCTTTTAGATTCGGCGACAGTTAGCAAAGCTGACTTATCAAAGTCGGTCAGTGATAAATTGGTCAATAGTACAAACGCCGCTTACGTCATTTACACATCAGGAACAACCGGCAACCCCAAAGGTGTTGTTGTCACTCACAAAAATCTCTGCAGTTATGTCAATTCGCTTCCGGCCGCTCTTGGTCTGGAGGTAAGTGATAGATATTTGCATTCTGCCTCGATCTCATTTTCATCATCGGTAAGGCAATTGATGATACCGCTTTCGCTGGGATCGACTGTTGTTATTGCCTCAACAGAGAGCCTTAGGGATCCGCAATCACTTTTCGAGTTCATTTCACGCCAGGGTGTAACGGTTTTGGATTTTGTGCCTTCGTTTTGGCGGAGCTGCATTCACACACTCGGCAATAAAATGTCAGCGAATAATGTTCGCTTGCTGCTTTCCGCCAGCGAACCGTTTCCAGTATCTGTTTGTAATGAGCTGACCAAGATCTTCTCGCCCGATGTTCGAATAGTCAATATGTATGGACAGACGGAAACGACCGGAATCATCTCATTTTTTCCGGTGGATCCTGCCATAACAAATGGATCGGGAATTATGCCAATTGGCAATGCGATCTCACATGCCACGATGCATATTCTCGACGAGAAATTGCACCCTGTAAAAAAAGATTCGTCTGGTGAATTGTATATCGGCGGAGCCGGCGTAGCTCGCGGATATCTAAATCGTCCTGAACTGACGGATGAACGGTTCATTAAAGATCCTTTTGGTGAAGGCGACGATGCCCGTTTATATCGGACCGGCGATTTGGCGCATTACCTGCCAAACGGTGTGATCGAATATCTTGGACGGATCGACGATCAAGTAAAGATCCGCGGATTCCGCATCGAGCTCGGAGAGATCGAATCGGCAATTAGTCAGTTCACAAATGTTCGAGAGGCAGTGGTGAATGCACACGAACAAGGTGGCGACAAGCGTCTCGCGGCATACGTAGTTAGTGCTTCAGGATCGAAGATCAACAATGATGAGTTACGCAAGTTTTTAAGGCAAAAGCTGCCGGATTATATGCTTCCGTCTGACTTTGTTCAGCTTGAACAAATCCCGCTGACGCCGAATGGCAAGGTGGATCGAAAAGCTCTGCCCGCACCGGAACGAGATGTATCGACGACGAGAGAAGGTTACGAAGCTCCGACGACAAAGACTGAGAAAACGGTTGCGCAGATCTGGAGCGAGATGCTCGGTGTTCACAATATCAGCATTCATGACAATTTCTTTGACCTTGGCGGCCATTCGCTACTCGCTACACAGGCGCTCGTGAAGATCGCGACGGAGACCGGCGTACTTTTGCGTGTCGCTGACCTATTTAATACACCGACAATTTCCGATATTGCATGCAAGCTTGATGAAGGGAACCAAACTGCGAAAACCAATGCGATACCACTTGTGCCTCGCACCAGTAATATTCCGCTTTCGTTTGCACAGCAGCGTCTGTGGTTCTTGGACAAACTAGAACCGAACAGCGCGGCCTACAACATTCCATTTGGAATGCGGATCAATGGCGAAGTCGATATTGACGCGCTGCGACAGACAATTGATAAACTTATCGTTCGCCATGAATCACTTCGAACCACAGTTAAAACCATATATGGCGAGGCATCTTTAGAGATCATCCCTGAGCTTCATTGCGATCTGTCGGTTGTAGATATTTCCGGCTTGCCAGATCAAGAACGAGTCGCAAAAGTCCGTGCCTTAGCATCCGAAGAAGCCTCACGTCCATTCGACCTTGCGATCTCGCCGCTGTTTCGGACAAAGCTTCTGAAATTAAAAGATGACGAATATGTGATGCTTGTTACGATGCATCACGTAATAAGTGACGGCTGGTCACTCGCGATATTTTTTGAAGAGCTGAGCGAGGTCTATGGCGGAATTACGCAGGGCATTGATATTCATCTTCCGGAATTAAAACTTCAGTATGCGGATTTTGCCTCATGGCAGCGCGGGCCGTTGGCGGAAGCGGAGATAGCAAAACAGCTCGAATTCTGGAGCAGAAAATTAACTGGCGCTGAACCGTTATTAGAATTTCCAACCGACCGTCAGCGTCCGCTTGTTCAAACATACAAAGGTGCAAACTATAGAACGACGTTCTCGCCGGAACTTCTCGAAGAGTTGAGAGTTTTCAGCCGCAACGAAGGCGTGTCGTTATTTATGACACTTCTCGCTGCGTTCTACACTCTGATCTATCGGCACACGAATCAGGATGATCTGGTCCTTGGCGTACCGATCGCGAATCGCAATTACAGTGATATCGAACGCGTCATCGGTTTTTTTGCAAACACTCTTGCGTTGCGTGCGGACCTCTCTGGTTCACCGTCATTTAGAACATTTCTCGATCACGTGAAAGGCGTTGCTCTTGAGTCTTATGACAATCAAGATGTTCCATTTGAAAAACTGGTCGAACACCTAAACCCCAAACGGAGCCTCAGTCATAATCCGATATTTCAGGTGATGTTTGGTTTGCACAATACACCGCCCTTGAAGCAGGAATTATCAGGACTTAACCTGACGCCTATCGAGATGAACACAGGAACTTCACGATTCGATCTCGAAGTCCTTGTTCGCGAAAACACCGATGGGCTTGGCGTGTTGGCAGAATATTCAACCGACCTTTTTGACGAACCTACGATCGAGAGATTCATAGACCGATTCGAGGTTCTGTTGAGAGGGATACTTAAAGCTCCTGACGAAAGCATTTCCGTTTTGCCAGTTTTGACGGCTGCAGAGCGTTACAAAATAGTCGACGAATTCAACGACACTACAAAAGATTTCCCAACCGACAAATGCGTTCATCAACTTTTTGAGGCGCAAACGAAAAGAACTCCTGATGCAATAGCGGTCGTATATCAGGATCAGCATCTGACGTATCGCGAGCTGAATCAGAAAGCCAATTCTTTAGCGCGCCGATTGCAGGAATTCAATATTGGTCCCGATAGCCTTGTCGGGTTGTGTGTAGAACGTTCGGTCGAAATGGTATCCGGAATTTTCGGGATTCTCAAAACGGGAGCCGCCTACGTGCCGCTTGATCCGTCATACCCAGTCGATCGTTTGAAACTCATGCTTGACGATTCCGGTGCGTCTGTCATCGTAAGCCATCAGAATTTAGCCAAAGAACTTGACCCGAAGCGTTTCAAGATCGTCTATATGGATGATTCCTCAATCGTGTCTGACAGTGACGCGTTTGAGGACCCACGAAGAGATGTGGGAATGGGTAACCTTGCTTATATTAACTACACATCAGGTTCGACAGGTGTTCCCAAGGGCGTTGCGATCCAACACAGCTCGCTGAATAACTACACTCAGCACCTCCTTGAAGTTCTCGGAACTGATCGTCCGCTCCAATTCGCTAATGTCTCAACAATAGCGGCAGACCTTGGCAACTCTTGCATCTATCCGGCACTCGCATCGGGCGGAACAGTTCATGTTATCAGCTACGATGTGCTAACTAATCCCGAATTATTTCGCGAATACGCGATCAAACATTCGATCGATGTTCTTAAGATCGTCCCGTCTCATCTGAGCGCCTTGCTAGGCGAAACTAATGACGGATTAGAACTTCCGATCAGATGTCTGATCGTTGGCGGTGAAGCTCTTTCATGGGACCTCGTCAAGCGAATTCTTAATAAGGAGCGCAAATGCGTTGTCATCAACGAATACGGCCCAACCGAATCGACCGTCGGGTCAGCGGTTGCGTATATCGATAAGATCGAGAGCGAATATCTTGCTTCGGCATCGATCGGAAAACCGGCAGCTAATACGACCACTTACATTCTGAACGAAAGTCTTCAAGTCGTACCGATCGGCGTGCATGGCGAAATCTACATCGGCGGGAGCGGCCTTGCACGAGGCTATCTGAATCGCCCCGATCTAACAGCCGAACGTTTCATCAGCGATCCTTTCAGTAAAGAAAAAGGCGGACGTTTGTATCGAACCGGCGATCTTGCTCGATATTTGCCAAATGGGGAGATGGAATATCTTGGCCGAATTGACGATCAAGTAAAGATTCGTGGTTTCCGCATCGAGCTTGGCGAGATCGAATCGGTGATCAGCCAGTTCGCAGATGTTCGTGAGGCGGTCGTCACAACTCGTGAAGAACAGAAGGGCGACAAGCGGCTGGTCGCGTATGTGGTCAGCCGGTCCGACTCAAAGATCGAACCTGCTGAACTGCGCAATTACCTTAGAGTAAAACTGCCGGATTATATGGTGCCGTCGGCATTTGTGCAGCTTGAGAAGCTGCCGTTGACTCCGAATGGCAAGGTCGATCGAAAAAAACTGCCCGCGCCGGAGAAAGATACTTTATCCGGAAGAGAAGGATATGCTGAGCCGAGTACAGAAACAGAAAAATCTCTTGCTGGGATCTGGAGCGAACTACTCGGTGTAAGCAATATCGGCATCCATGACAATTTTTTCGAGCTTGGCGGCCACTCGCTACTCGCTATAAGAATGTTCTCCGCCGTTGAAGAGACTTTTCGAAAAAGTGTTCCGCTGGCAACATTATTCGAGGCCGGAACAATTGAGAAGCTCGCAAACATACTTGATCGGGAAGATTGGGAAGAACCCGAAGTATCTTTAGTTCCAATTCAGCCGAACGGAAGCAAGATCCCTTTCTATTGTGTTCACGCTGTCGGCGGAAACGTGATGTTTTACAGTGACCTGGCAAAATACTTGCACAAAGATCAGCCGCTTTATGGATTGCAAGCCAGACGATTGGCGGGAAGGCAGGTCGGTCACTCAACGATCGAGGAAATGGCCGCATTCTACATCAAAGAGATCATAGAACATCAGCCCGATGGCCCTTATTGTGTGGGTGGCTCGTCATTTGGCGGCCTTGTAGCCTACGAGATGGCTCGGCAGCTTTCTCAGCAAGGGAAGGAGGTAGGGATACTTGCCTTGTTTGATACGAGCACGCCTGAGTATAAGAAGAACCGTTTGCCGGGCACATCGAAATTTCATACACAGGCGCATCAGATCATTGAACGTGTCCAACTCCACAAAGCAAATCTTCGTGTTCTGACCGGCGCCGAAAAGGTGAATTATGTTGTCGAGAAATTAGAGAGAGTTGCCTTTAGATATAAGAGGAGATTCCGTAATTCCCAAAAGAAGGTCATCCGGAAAATGTATTCCAAATTCAAGGGCAAAGGTGCGATCCCTAAAAACTATATTCAGCTGGAAGATCAGCTGATGCGCGCCCAATTCAAGTTTGTTCCAAAACCATATGCAGGCAAGATGACGCTGTTTCGAGCAAGCATTCAGCCATATGGCCTAGTCCCGGATCCATTGTTGGGTTGGGGATCATTAGTAAGTTCGGTAGAAATTTGTGAGGTCAATGGCCATCATACTTCGATAGTCGCCGAACCGTATGTTCGCGGCCTTGCAATCTTACTGAACGAATACTTGGACCGTGTGAATACTCAGAACGGGAGCAATAACGATTTCGATCAAACCGACGTGATTATCGAAAAAACTGATCGTACCGTCGCCGTTTAGGTCTATATTGCCGGCCAGCGGAAATAACTGATCTCCTGTTGCCCGGCTTCATATGCATGCGATGCAATATAATTAGTTTCCGGGACAAAACTTGTAATACTCCATCCTCTTGCCTCTTTACATAACGAATCAACCGAAAGTGAATCTGGTTCCTTAGACGAAATAACCAGATTCGGGAGAGGGTGTGACATACCATCACCGATTGCTTTTACGTAGGCTTCCTTTTTTGTCCAGCATTCAAAGAACGCTGCTGTTTGCAACTCACGCGGCAGATCGCGGATACCCCTAACTTCATCAGGCGAAAAATATCGCTCCGCTATTTCCATCTTTGGAAATTTTTCATCAAGAAACTCAATATCGACTCCGATCCTCTTTTCAGGAGTAACGGCCACGATCGCAACGTTTTGCGATGACGATGCATTAAAGAATATCTGTGTATTCACCTCCAAAGCAGGCTTGTTGAAATTGTTGTATTTGAAACCTATTTGTGCAGGATGCTGATCTACATAAGATGCGAGGATCACTCGTAACATCCCTCGTCGGATCACAAAACTAAGCCGATCTTTTTCAAAGTGATATTTGTCGGCTCTTTGTTGCTCGTCTACAGAGAGCAGACGGAACAATTCAGATTCCTTATCGGCGAAATCAGGCAGATCGACACGCCAGACGTGAACCTTCCCATCATTAATGACAGGAGGCCGAGATGGCATGGCCCATTCGACATTTGGGAGCTCCATTATGAAACAACTCGTCGATCCATTAATAATATTCTATAGCAAAATGCCGAGATATACAGGTGAATTTTTACCCGAATAGATTCCTATTGAAAGCAACTTGCTTTTTCTCTACTTTCACAATATCTGTCGAATGCAGAATCACTGCGTCACAGGTCTAACAACAAAAACAGCCAAATGAGGAGAAGTAGTAGGGGGAGTGTAAGAGGAACCG
>CAZGSC010000003.1:0-52389 GCA_964528325.1 uncultured Chloracidobacterium sp.
TCTGATCGACACGCCGGGACACGTCGATTTTTCATACGAAGTCTCACGGTCACTGTCGGCGTGCGAGGGTGCTCTGCTGGTGGTTGACGCTTCGCAGGGTGTCGAGGCTCAGACGCTTGCAAACACGTATCTCGCCATCGAAAATGACCTCGAACTCATTCCCGTATTGAACAAGATCGATCTGCCGTCGGCCGAACCTGAACGGATAAAGGAACAGATCGAGAACATAATCGGCCTTGATGCCAGCGAAGCGGTGCTTACGTCTGCCAAGACAGGCCTCGGCATCGAAGATGTGCTGGAAGCAATAGTCGCCAAAGTACCTGCTCCGAAAGGCGACCGCAATGCTCCGCTAAAAGCTCTGATATTCGACAGCTGGTATGACAGTTATCGCGGTGTGATCGTGCTTTTCCGTGTGATTGACGGCACGATCAAGAAAGGTATGAAGATCAAATTCTTCAACACCGGACGCGAATATCTGGTCGAAACGATAGGCGTAAACCGTCCGCGCCCGACACCGATAGGCGAACTTGGCCCGGGAGAAGTAGGATTTGTGACCGCCTCGATCAAAACGGTCGCCGACGTCCAGATCGGCGACACGATCACCGATGCCGCGAGGCCCGTAGCCGAAGCTTTGCCCGGTTTTCAGGAAGTGAAGCCGATGGTTTTTGCGGGATTGTATCCTATCGATTCGGCACAGTACGAAGACCTTCGCGATGCGATGGACAAGCTGCGGCTAAACGACGCTTCGTTCTTTTATGAGCCGGAATCGTCGACCGCGTTGGGTTTTGGATTCCGTTGCGGCTTCCTCGGCCTGCTCCACATGGAGATCATTCAGGAGCGTCTCGAGCGTGAATTTAATTTGGAATTGATAACGACGGCGCCGGGCGTGCGTTACCGTGTAACGACCACAGATGGCGAGGTCGCTGAGATCGACAGCCCGTCGAAGATGCCCGACACAGGCCGCATCGTAAAGATCGAGGAGCCATTTATCGAGGCGACGATCCTCACAAATGATGCATTTCTCGGAGGCATTTTGCCGCTTCTCGATGAAAAGCGCGGCATTCAGAAAAAGTTTGAGTACATCACGACTGATCGTGTGATGCTCGTTTACGAACTGCCGCTCAACGAAATCGTTCTTGATTTTTACGACCGCCTCAAATCAGTTTCGAGGGGTTACGCTTCACTTGATTATCATTTGTCGGGCTATCAGGTAAGCAAGCTGGTAAAACTCGACGTCCTCGTTTCCGGCGAGCCGGTCGATGCACTCTCAGTCATTCTACACACCGACACCGCCACAGCAAAAGGCCGAATTCTGACCGCCAAGATGAAGGAACTCATCCCGCGGCAGATGTTCGAGGTCGCCATCCAGGCCGCTATCGGCAACAAGGTCATCGCCCGCGAAACCGTAAAAGCCATGGGCAAAAACGTCATCGCCAAATGCTACGGCGGCGACATCTCGCGCAAGCGCAAGCTGCTCGAAAAACAAAAAGAAGGCAAAAAACGAATGAAAAAAGTAGGCCGCGTTGAGATACCCCAAGAGGCTTTTCTAGCGGTGTTGAAGGTCAATGAAAGCTAGTCGATATTGCTCAGCGCAACAAGCTCTTCAACCTTTCCTTCAACTATCCTTCTGATGTTCTCAAGACGCTCGTCCGAATCCGCCTCAAAGCGCAAGACTAGTATTGCCTGCGTGTTCGACGCGCGGACCAGTCCCCAGCCGTGTTCAAAGATGATCCGTGCGCCGTCGATGGTTATTACTTCATTCGTCTGCGAGAAATGCTCGGCGATCCTTTTAACGACATCAAATTTTGTTTCGTCGGAACAATCAACTCGGAGTTCAGGCGTCGAAAACGTCTTTGGCAGATCGGCGAGTAAGGCAGACAGTGGCTTGTCGGTTTTTGAGAGAATTTCGAGTACACGCGCTCCGGCGTATGTAGCATCATCAAAGCCGTGAAATCTATCGGCAAAGAAAATGTGACCGCTCATCTCGCCGGCGAGGGCGGCATTGGTTTCCTTCATCTTCGCTTTGATAAGCGAGTGGCCCGCTTTCCACATAAGCGGTTTGCCGCCGTGCTTTTCTATATCGTCATAGAGTGTTTGCGAACATTTTACTTCGCCAATTATCGTCGAGCCCGGATTGTCCGCTAGGACAGCGCGCGAAAACAAGACCATCAGCTCGTCGCCCCAGATGATGCGGCCTGTTTCGTCAACGACCCCGATGCGGTCACCGTCACCGTCAAATGCAATGCCGAGATCTGCTTTATGCTCGCGAACGGCAGCAATTATGTCGGTAAGATTCTCTTCGACGGTCGGATCGGGATGATGATTTGGAAATGTCGAGTCGGGCTCAGTGAAAAGCTCGATCATCTCGATGCCGAGTTCCCGATAAACCGGAACAGCCGTAACGCCGCCCATTCCATTTCCGGCGTCGATGACGGCTTTGAGTTTTCTCGGGCCGAGAGAGACGCGCGAAACAATGTCACGGCAGTAGTCGTCGAGAACATCTAGGGCGGAAACGCGAGTGTTAACGAACGTGCCCTCGATATCAGTCGGCACGCTCCCTAACGGTCGCGTTTCTGCACGTAACGCGATGTCTTTAATCTCTTGTATCTGCGAACCAAACAGCGTGTCTTTGCCAAGGCAGATCTTGAATCCGTTATGATCAGGCGGGTTGTGCGAGCCGGTTATCATCACACCGCCGTCAACGTCTTTCGTGAATACTGTGTGATACAGAACAGGTGTCGGCACCATTCCGATAAGCACCGCGTCGCAGCCGTTTTCGCTTAATCCAGCTGTCAACAGTTCACAAAATCGCGGGCTGCTCTCACGCGCGTCATAGCCGATCGCGATACGTTTTGCTGCGCTCTGCCGAAAAAATGCCCCGATCGCCCGTCCGAGCTTCGCGACAGTCTCGTCCGTCAAATGTTCGCCGACAATGCCGCGAATGTCATATTCTCTGAAAATGTTCGGATTCATAAGTTCGTAAGAATGATTGTCATATAATACAGCACGCTCATATAATCTTTACACTTTGGTCCAGTTTTCGTATATACTCATCTAACCAAATTCACTGACAAGGAGACGTTACTGTGTTCGCAAATATCCGACTTCGCGTTTCACGCTCGCTTACTTTTCGCACCGGATCAATTCTAAGTGTTGCAATTGCTTCTTTGGCCGTCTTTGCGAGCGCCGGAGCTGCGATTCCGTCCGCTGCCGTTAACACGGATGCTTTCTGCGGCACGGCTCCGCCTTCGTTCCGGCCTGAGCCGGTTGTCTTGCCGCCTCACACGTCACCGATGACGGTCAATATCGCCATAGCAGGGTTTGCATTCGATCCGTCCGATTTGACGATCAACGTCGGCGACACAGTAGTTTGGACGAATAATGACGGAACCACGCACTCAAGCACTAGCGATACAGGAATATGGGATTCCGGCCTCTTTGGCAACGGACAAACATTCAGTTTCACGTTCAACAACGCGGGAACATTTCCTTATCACTGCTCACGGCATATCTCAATGTTAGCAACCATCACGGTCATGGCGGCGCCTTCGCCAACGCCGACGCCGGCGATCAGCGGCACCGTTACCTACGGCAATGCGATCGGCAATCCGAACCCGCGTTTTGTTTCAAATGTTCTGTTAAGCGCCGTTGGCTCGCCTAATGTTTCGACAACGACGAGCTTTCCCGGCGGCACATACACGCTGACAGGCTTTGGAGCGAGTTCCTACGCTGTCACGCCGACCAAGACAGACGGCGTTAACGGCATCACGTCGTTCGATGCGGCAAAGATCGCTCAGCATTCCGCCGGCACCGTTATTTTGACCGGCAATCAGTTCCTGGCGGCAGATACAAGCGGAAACGGACAGGTCACGTCGTTCGATGCCGCGCAGGTTGCTCGTTATGCCTCCGCAACACCGGGAGTCGGGCTAGCCGGAACATGGAAGTTCATTCCGGTAAACCGCAATTACGCATCGGTAACGTCTAGTGTTGCAGGAGAGGATTTTGTAGCCATCCTTCTGGGCGAGGTTTCCGGCAACTGGACAAACACCGCTCCGGCTCGGTAGCAGCAGCAATTCGGGCTTGCTCCCGCTCAAGTTTGAAGAGAGCCGTCTAATTAATAATTGAATTGTATATGATAAACATATACAATTATTCTTGTGGACATAACCAAACTTCCGGATTTTGAAGGGTTCGACTGGGATAAAGGCAACTCCGGCAAAAATCTGAAACACAATGCCACAGACGGAGAATGCGAAGAGATATTTTTCAATGCTCCGTTGCTTCTGGCCGATGACGCTGCTCATTCGGGTAAAGAGCGTAGATTCGCTGCTTTTGGTATAACGAATTCGGGCAGGCTGATCACATTGATTTTTACAATGCGCGGGAATCTGATCAGAGTTATCTCAGCCAGAGATATGAACAAAAAGGAACGCAGATTTTACAAAAGCAATGAAGAAAATACCTAAATTTAAAAATGAGGACGCAGAACGCGAGTTTTGGGCGACGCATTCGCCGCTGGATTATTTTGATACTACTAAAGCCCGGCGGATCGATCTTCCAAATTTGAAGCCAACCTTGAAGTCTATTTCTTTACGGCTGCCCGAGGGGATGATAGGCACCCTCAAATCAATGGCAAACAGCTATGACGTGCCATATCAAAGCCTCATAAAAATACTTTTGGCACAGGGCATTGAGAATGAAAGACGAAAGATCAAGGTTTAATGTCCTTAAGACCTCCAGTGCTGCAGACAGTGGTGTGAAGCCGACGCATGCATATGGCTCCTTTTTGATGCACTCTCGGCTGGTTCAGGGCAACAGGTATCTGCTGTTTGGCATCGAAAATATGCGTTTAGTTAGCAATGTAGCATCGCTGTTTATGAAGAGTTCGTTGCGTTTTATTTATCTCCAATTATTTCTTTTGTCGCTTGTATTCGTTGCGGGCGCCTCGGCTCAAAACGCAACTCCAACGCCACCCGTCTCCGACGACACCGGCCCGACAAAGGTTTTTGAGGTTCGCCTTCCGGTTACCGTAACGCAAAAGAAAAGCCTCATCAGCGGCCTGACGCGGGGCGATTTCCAGATCTTTGAGGACGGTGTGCTGCAGGAAGTGACGTTCTTCTCGTCCGAAAAGACAAATCCGCCGGTTTTTGTAGGCGTACTGATGGACACTTCACCTTCCACTGCCGGAAAAATGAAGTTTTCAAAAGAAGCGGCCAGGAATTTCATATACACGGTGATCCAACTGCGAAAGGACAAGGCCGCCTTTATGACGTTCGATCACGAGATCGTCCTAAGGCAGGATTTTACGGATAAGATGGATCTGCTGGATAAGGCCGTCGAAAAGGTCAGCAAGACGGGCTCACAAACGGCTCTTTACGACGCCGTTTGGCAGTTTACTGATGAAAAACTGCGCAATGTTCCGGGCCGCCGCGTGATCGTTGTTATTACTGACGGCGACGACACATTCAGCCGCGCCGAGCTAAAGGACGCCATCGACATTGCCCAGCGAACCGAGACCACAATTTTTGGCATCTCTACTAAGGCCGGCTTCCTCGGAACCGTGCCGGGCGTTGATGCCGGAACCAAAAAAGACAAGGGCGACAAACTTTTGGCCCAGCTTTGCGAGGACACAGGCGGCGAAGTTTTTTTCACAGGCGATATGCTCGAGCTCGAACGGGCGTTCAAGAAGATCTCAGACGAGTTAAGATCACAATACCTGATCACTTACCGGCCGGCGAATCAGAATTATGACGGACGGACACGCAAGATCGAGGTCCGCTTTACTGACAAAGAGAAAGCCGGTAAATACAAGATCCGTACCAAGACGAGCTACAGGGCGATCAAGGACAATCTGAAGTAGGAGTTTTACAAATGTTGTTTTCGCGAATTCGTTCCTTTGCTTTTTTTGCTGCGGCTCTCATGCTCGTTGGCCTTATTGGCCTGTCTGCGGCCGATGCTCAACAGGCACCGCCAAACCCGCCTGCAAAAGCGCCTTCGCCAAAACCAACACCGCCGCCGTCCGATGACGATGAGGTCATTAAAGTCGATACCGACATCGTAAATGTCCTCTTTACCGCTCAGGACCGTAATCGACGGTTACTCACAAATCTCAAGCAGGAAGATATAAAACTGTTCGAAGACAGCAAGCCGCAGGAGATCACAACATTTTCGCGGCAGGTAGATCTGCCGTTGAGCCTCGCCATTTTGATCGACGTCAGTGCTTCGCAGGAAAGGACGCTGCCGGAAGAAAAGGCCGCGGCAATATCGTTCCTGGAAACAGTTGTTCGGCCGGCAAAGGACGAAGTTGCGGTAATTTCATTTACAGGCGAATCGACACTCGAACAGGGCATGACGAATAACATGCCGCGTCTGCGACGATCTATCGAAAAAGTCCGCTTCATTCCGCCATCCGGCTACATCGGCGGCGGCGTAATTGCCGGAACTCCGCCAATTTCGGGTGACAATCAAGCCGCGCAAGGCTCAACCGCGATCTGGGACGCAATATGGGTTACATCCGACGAAATTCTCGGCCCGGCTCCGGAAAGAACGCGTCGAGCGATCATCCTACTGACAGACGGGGTTAACACATACGGAAAAAAGAAACTGGACGAAGCCGTTCAGGCAGCTCTGCGATCCGAGGCGATCATTTATTCGGTCGGCATCGGCGATAATTTTTACAGCGGCGTCGATAAAGGTTCGCTTAACAAAATTTCAGAAAGGACAGGCGGACGTGCGTATTTTCCTCGCGACGAGCGAGAACTCCGAGATGCATTTGCTCAGATACAGGAAGAGATGCGTTCGCAGTATCTGCTGGCATACGAACCGACGAATCAAAATCGCGACGGTTCATATCGCAAGATCGAGATCCAATTAACAAACTCTCAATTGCAAAAAGATAAAGTGAAGGTCACCCATCGTCAGGGTTATTTTGCAAAATCCGCCCCGAAAAAATAAGCTCATTGCATGAGCGATTACGAATTTCTCACAACGTGGCGGATCGACGCTCCGTTAGATCAAGTTTGGAAAACCATACAGAACGCCGACGCCTGGCCCGAGTGGTGGAAAGGTGTATTGAGAGTCGTCAACCTGAAAGAGGGAGACGATAACGGCGTTGGCGCGATCCGCCGGACGACATGGAAAAGCGTTCTGCCCTACACCCTCGAATTCGATTCCGAGGTGATGCGCGTCGAGCATGAGAGATACATCGAGGCCCGAGCCTTTGGCGAACTCGACGGCGTCGGAATCTGGCATTTCATGGCCGAAGGTGATTCAAAAACACGAGTTGATTACGATTGGCGGGTAAAGACCACGAAACCATGGATGAACACGTTGGCGCCGATCGCTAAGCCTATCTTTCGCTGGAATCACAATGCAATCATGAAATGGGGCGAACAAGGCCTTAGACGAAGGCTCAGTGTTTAAATAACTACGTTGCTGCCTCCAAGCAAAGGTAAAATAATTGAACCGGATGAACGATGCCACAAATACCAAGAGATGGCTTTTCAACATCGGCGTAATTCTTATTGTGCTTTCGTCGATTGTTATTGGTGTATATAACTTTGGCGTTCTTTATCTTTTTGGCATACCCATTCTCACTTTGATTTTGGGAATTCTTTTTGTTTGGCTTGAGAGGCGTAGATTCAAGGCAAAGATCGCTGTAACGCTTCTTCCACTATTGATAATTCCAGCTTCATTTTTTATTGCTTATCAACTCAGTAAAGCCGAACCGGAAACTTTTCTCATACCAAGTGATCTTCGTGGTGAAATTGTTGTCTTTTATGACGAGCCGTGCGGACAGGAAACTAAACGTGAGGCGGGCAGACGTATATACGAGATCTCTAATGAAGGCGTCCTGATAACAAAATTCAAAGAGAATCGTGGTTTTTTAGATCTGAAATTCTACCTGGTTGATGAGAGCGGAAACAGAACGGAAATCCCATACTTTCATCGTCAGAAGTTTGAAACTGAACAACGTGAATGGAATATTTCTCGTTCAAGTCCCGTTTCAGAATTTACAAGAGAATCCGTTGGTGTATTTTTGGCGTATGGCACGGAAACGTATTCCCTTTCCAGAAATTCATTAGGCTACATTATTTCTGATTACCATTATTTTGAACGAGACGAAAAGGAACGCTGGCTTGAAGGAAAGCACTTTGCTAAAACCGCGGGGAAATTATTGAGTGATTGTCGCGATGGTCAATGAGTTTCAAACGAACATCTTTCCCGGATTAAGAATGCCGTTTGGGTCAAATACTTTTTTTATCTGCTTCATTATCTCAAGTGTCGGGCGGTCAATGGCGTAGTTGAGATAAGGAGCTTTGACATAACCGATGCCGTGTTCGCCAGAGATCGTTCCGCCAAGATCGACCGCGAGTTGGAAAGTTTCGGCAACGCATTTACGTGCACGATCTATCGAAGCCTGATCCTCGCGCTCGCACATAAAATTGACATGAATATTGCCATCGCCTGCGTGGCCAAAATTTGCTACAAAAGTATCGTGACATTTTCCGATCTCCTCGATCTTTGCGACAAGCTCGGGAACCTTTGAACGCGGCACGACGACGTCCTCGTTGATCTTGAGTGTGCCGTATTTCATCAGGCTCGGGCTGATCGCGCGGCGAACATCCCACAGCTTGTCTTCGGCTTCCTTTGACTGAGAACGCATGATGTCAAAGCCGCCGTTTTCACCTATGATCCGCTCGATGATCTCCGCGTTTTTTGCAACTTCTTCTTTTGATCCGTCAACCGCTACGAGCAGGATCGCTTTCGCATCTTTCGAAAGGCCAAAAGCAAAGTTGCCCTCAACAGCCTCAATGCAGTACTTGTCGATGACTTCCATCGCCATCGGCAGCAAGCCCTCAGGTGTGAATTTTGTCAGCACCTTGCACGCCTCTTCCATCGTGCGAAAATTCGCCCGCACGGTTGCGGTCGCTTCCGGAGTCGGCAGTAATTTCAAGGTTGCTTCGGTAATGATACCGAGCATTCCTTCCGAGCCGCACATTAAACCCGTCAGGTCGAAACCGACGACGTTCTTGACTGTTTTGCCGCCGGTTCTGATCACTTCGCCTGTCGCCGTTACAACCTCAAGGCCAAGCACATGATGCTTGGTCACACCGTATTTCGGCGTTCGCATACCGCCCGCGTTTTCGGCGATGTTGCCGCCGATAAAACTGTTCTTATAACTTGCCGGATCAGGCGCGAACATCAATCCTTGTTTTGCGACTGCTTCCTGTAGCTCGATCGTCCTTATTCCAGGCTGACATACGGCGTAAAGGTCGTTCGTTTTGATGTCGATGATCTTATTCATCCGATCCGTGCCAACGACAATGCCGCCGTCAACCGGAACGGCTCCACCCGTATATCCAACTCCGCCGCCACGCGCCGTCACCGGGAACAGATATTCATTTGCAAGTTTTAGGATCGCGACAACATGCTTGGTTGTCTCAGGAAAAACAACGGCCTCAGGTGGGAACTTTTCTTTGACCGCATCAGCACCATACGGCTCGACTTTTTCGGCATCGATGACGACATTTTCAGCGCCGACGATCTCGCGCAGTTTCTCTAAGACCTCCGGTTTAGAAGCGTTTGTAGTCGCACGGCCTTTTGAATTGAAATGGATTGATTGGAACATATCTAATTAGATTTTGGAATCCAACCTAATCCGCCGCAATAGCATACGATTCTATCCTTTAAATGATCGGGAAGATTCGCTGGAATACCCGTACCTCCACACATCTGACAATCGATATCTTCGTTTCCTCGAATTGGCATCAGATCGATCAATTCTGGATATTTCTTTATCCCCCGAAACAAATACGCATTCACATTTTTAGGATCGTTTTGGGGTATTGGATTCGAAAGATCGTCCCAAATAAATGCTACGATCTCGCCGCTTGGACTTAGGCAGATCGGATCCCAAACAAAAGCAATGGGTAGCACTTCATATTTCTTTACGGTTTCTTGCAGCTCTTTCATATGGGCTGCGTCTTGGGGCTCCGCCAGAAATTCTTGTATCAACTTGCGAATCAATTCCGACGTTTCGGGTTTCATAGGTAAATCCTAACAAAAATACCAAAATCGCGACATATCTGCTAAACTCTCAAAAAATCTGCAAAATTGACTGAAAGCCGGCGTTTCAGCCCAAAAAATGGTCGGCAAAATATAAACTATGAAACTGCCAAAGGTATCGTTGACCTGGAAAATAATGATCGGGCTCGTGCTGGGAATATTTCTCGGCTGGCTGATCCGTGAATTGGATATTAAGTCCGGTGATCATCATGTTTTTGGCCTTGAAACGCAGACGCTCCTGCAATTCATTCGCTCTTTGTCAACGCTGTTCCTTAACCTGATCAAATCGATCATCGCTCCGTTGATCTTTGCGACGTTGGTGGTTGGCATCTCCGGCACGGGCGATATCAAACAGGTTGGCCGCATCGGCGTAAAGGCCCTGATATATTTTGAGGTGGTCACAACGCTTGCTCTGGTCATAGGTCTGGCTGCGGTGAATATTACAAGGCCGGGTGACGGTGTTTCGTTGGCCGGTATTGCCAAAGGCGACGACAAGGCAACACTCGCGAAGAAGGCCCAGGACTTTTCTAAAGAAGCTCGCGAAGCGATGAAAAAAGCGGAGGAATTCCGCGCTCAGGCGGCGACCGATCCGACCGCTATAGCCAAAGGTGAAGAACAGGCGGCAATAGCTGTGCAGAAGGCCGCCGATGCCGCTGAGGCAACGTCAAAGGGCTTGACTGCGCCTGAGCCGCCCGCCAAGCCGCAGACTTTTGGCGACATTATCGCGCACCTTTCACCCACATCCATTATCAAAGCAATGGCGGAGGGTGACGTATTACAAATTGTCATTTTTTCGGTCATATTCGCGCTCGCTGTCACAGCGATAGGCCTGAAGGCTAAACCTGTCGTTGATTGGTGTCAGTCACTGGCCGACATTATGTTTAGGTTCACGGAATATGTAATGAAATTTGCGCCGGTCGGTGTCGGAGCCGCCATGGCGTACACTATTGCACATAATGAGCAAGGTCTAGGCGTGCTGAAGAATCTGGGTGCGCTCGTCCTCACGTTGTATGGCGCATTGATCGTATTTGCCGGTGTCGTACTGCTGCCTATCGCTTTGATCTTCAAAGTCCCGCTCAGGGATTTTTTCAATGCTGTTAAGACGCCGGCATCGATCGCGTTTGCTACTACTTCAAGCGAATCTGCATTGCCAAAAGCGATGGAGAATCTCGCCCGGCTCGGTGTTCCGCGCCGGATCGTCGGATTTGTCCTGCCGACCGGTTACAGCTTCAATCTTGATGGCACAACATTGTACTTAGCTCTGGCGTCGATCTTTGTCGCACAGGCAGCAGGTGTCGAATTGTCATGGACCCAGCAGATAATAATGCTGGCGACACTGATGCTGACCTCAAAAGGCGTTGCCGGAGTGCCGCGAGCATCGCTTGTTATCCTGCTTGGAACGCTTGCGTCATTCGCGCTGCCTGTCGAGGGAGTTATCCTGATCCTCGGCGTTGATGAGTTAATGGATATGGCACGAACAGCCATAAACGTCATCGGCAATTGTCTCGCGACGGTCGTGATCGCAAAGTGGGAAAATGCGTTCCGCAACGAAGAATGGGAACGCGAGGAAGCTGAGCTTGAAGCCGTGACAGGACAACCGGCGATCGTTACATCATGAGAAGATCATGTTTCCAATAGGCGACGATAATTCAGACAGAAAGATCCAGCCGATCGTAAACTATGCGATCATCGGCATGAATATTCTCGTTTTTCTGATACTGCAGCAGCTTGGCAGCAACGAGGCTTTCGACAATGCGTTAGCTCTCGTGCCGAGAGAGATCACAAATGGCGTTGATCTGGTTGGGCCTCAGATTATACAGATCGGAGCCGAGACAGCGCGGATCAATCACTTTGCTACACCGCTGCCTGTTTATTTCAACTTTCTTAGCTCGATGTTCATGCACGGCGACATAATGCATATCTTTGGCAATATGTTGTTTCTCTTTATCTTTGGCGACAACCTGGAAAACATTCTCGGCCACATTCGTTATCTTGTTTTTTATCTAATGTGCGGTTTCGCCGCTGCAGCTGCACAGATAATCATGGGTCCAGATTCGATCATACCTATGCTCGGTGCATCAGGCGCAATTTCAGGTGTTCTGGGCGGCTACATCCTGCTGTTTCCATCAAGGCCGGTGCGGGCGATCATTTTTAATGCAGTCACGACCGTTCCTTCATTTGTCGCTATCGGAATATGGATCGTTTACCAATTTGTCCTCGGTTACCTCACGCCGTCCGGCGGCGGCGGAGTTGCTTATGCGGCACATATCGGCGGATTTATTATGGGCATAGCAACGATAAAGATATTCGCAATAGGCCGCAACAGGTGATCTGCATTACTGCCTCTGAAACTCCGGTGTCCCAAGCACGAGACTAACAACCTTGAAAACTTCAGGGTCGCCGGACGGGTTGAGAAGTCGGACCTGACGATTTAGGCCGCCTTGCTCCCCTGCCCCGCGCATATTCGGCACTTCCAAACCTTGATCACCCAGATCATTCCCCGCCTTTACTTCGGGCAATGGTTGGTCGACTTGCTTGAACAGGAGCGCTTTTGTATTTGCTGAAAGTTCTCCGTTGAGCAGCGTTGCGACAGCCTTGTCGAGCATTTGCGCTTTGTCTTTCGATTCAAAGTTTTTCAGGTCGACATGCGTTCCTGGAATGCGGTTGCTCGCTATGGCAACTGCGAAATTCAGCCTTTCGAGCAAGGCTCCTGTATTTACCCAATCCTCAGCCGTATCGGGATAGCCGGTCGGGGCCTGGTAACCATATGGAACTTCGCCTAGCTTATTGAGCATCGCAACCATTGCCGGGCTTGCGTTCGTATCGGCGCCGAGGGCACGTATCGAGCTTACGGCTAGTTCGAACGGAGATTTTACTTTCGCACGATAGTTTTCCGGCGCGAAGAATTCTTTATCGCTGAATAATACTTTTAGAGTCACTTTGATATCACCTTTCGAATTATGAAAAGCCTCGGCGACACGAGAAACCAGTCCCTCGTCCGGCGTGTCGCTGACAAATTTGACAGCGAGCTTGCGGGCAATGAATTTTGCGGTGGCGGGACTGTTAACGAGAATGTCGAGGACCTTGAGGCCGTCCTTGACACCGCCTTCGTCGATCTTTTGGCCGAGAAATGTTTTCGTGCCGGTCTCGTGCCATCGCGAATTAAAGTAAAATTCACCACTCTCAACATCTTCGGGCACGCCCTGCAAACGTTGGAGCCGGCCGATGCGTCTGTCTTCGGTTCCCTCGATCATCGAAGCCGCCGCACGTCGATAACCGCGAGGGTCGGCTATCGTCCAGCCCGTAAAGCACTTTGCAACTTCGATAACATCCTTCTGCGTGTATCCGCCACCGACACCGAGCGTGTGAAGCTCCATCAATTCGCGTGCGTAATTTTCGTTGATGCCGCGCCTTTGTCGCTGCTGTGCGGGCTGCGGATCTTGACGCATGTCTTTTATTCGTTGATCTATCTCGGCATTGGTTGCGCCGGTCCGCTCGCGAATTCGCTCGCGCATTTCCGGCGTGATCTGTCCGCCGTTTCGGATCAATTGCTGCATTCGCTGAGCATTTTGGCCATTGCCGGGCATCTGCGCGTTTGGCGAGGCCGATTCAAAATTGTCGAGATAAAAAAGCATCGCCGGATGACTCGCAGTGCCAACAAGAAGGTCCTTGAAATTGCCCAACGCATACTTGCGAAGTACGTCACGCTCGTAGCTCGGTATGTACCAACGAACTGCCGCCTTGCCGGCGAAGACATTGAAGTGGTTCTGCCAAAAATCGACCATCACTTCCTGCAGCTGCCGCTCGGAATAAACCGCGCGAAGAACGCGGTTAGCGGCGACCTGCGGAACGATCTGTGCGGCCGGTTTCAGATCGTACTTTTCATAAAGCTCACGAATCTTCTCGCGGCGTTCGCGTTGTTCCGCCTGCGTCATTGCGCTTGGGTCCTGCGGCTCAGCGGTCGCGGTTGTGCCGGGCTTATCTTGATCTTGAGCGTTTGGCTGGTTTCGCCTGCCGCCCTCAAGCTGTCTAAGCAGTGCACCTGGATTAGGATATTTTGCAAAAAGCTCCGCGGTGGACAAACTAAAAATGTCAAGATTTTTGACTTTGTTCTCAGCGGCAGAATCGTCGATCGCCAACGGATTCAGCTGCCGGTCGATATATTTTTGAAGACCAACCGCCTTCACCTTTTCAACATCGCCGGGCCGAGCCCCGAAGCCGAGCCGATTCAGCACGTGCATGATCTTTTGTTCGTCGGTCAGTGGCCTGCCACTCGATGCACCGCCTGCGCGAATGATCGATAATGGCGCAAGCATGGTAAATATGGCCGCAGCAGCTATAGATCTATGTATCAGAGAAAAGCGTCTATTCATTGTTCATTTGCCTCGCAAAAAAATCTTTCTGCAAATTAGACGCCTTCATCGCGGAAAATGGCGGGAAATATGAACCTTTACGGTCTGGCGTCACATAGACAACAATTGCATGACGGATCTCATCTAAAAAAATGTCGATATTTGAGCGATATTACGCTAGAATATCTGCGGTATCGAAGCCCAAGAGGTAACAATGAGATCACGTTTACTCAATATTAGTTTGTTTTTCTGCCTGAGCGTCATTTTGACGGCTGTTTCGGCTTTAGCGCAGGTCAGTTCGTTCAGCGATCCAAACGTCGAGTACACGTTCGACCTGCCCGACGCAAAGTGGAAAATGACGGTCAAGCCGTCTGCCACCAGTCCAAACGTCGAATATGTCTATGGAGACAGAAGCGACGGCCACCTTGGAATTCGCAAGCTGACCGTTGGTAAGAATGACGTGATGACCGACACCATTCAGGACGAAGAGCAAAAGCTGCAGTTCCTTGGCGGCTTTGTCGCCGGAAAACAGGAAACTTTCTCAGGAAAGCTCAAGGGCGCAATTTTCAATTACGAATACGTCTCGTCGGGCCGCAATATGAGCGGCAGATTTTACTTTCTCCGTGCAAACGACACGACCGTTTACCTGCTCCGCTTCACCGGCCAAAAAGATTCCCTCCGCTCGCTGCGTAATCAAACCGATTCGATCGCAAGAACATTTGCTGTGAAGTAACTCACTTAGTCCATTTTTCAAATAAGGGTCACTTTCCCCCTCAGCCACGTGATGAAAGGCTGCTCCGGGGCACATAGTTCCTTGGCGCGTTGCCTCAAGCTATATTACTACCGCACCTTTGGTGCTCGATTCGTCGAGTCGGAAAATTACGTCATATTCGGAAAACCACGTCGTTTTAAGAAAGTTACGTCATATTGAGAAAGTCACGTCATATCGAGAAATCTGGTATATCGCAAAACTGATTTCGGCGCTATGGTGAGGATATGTACCAAAATTGCAATTGCCGCACCAACCCAAACAGCCACCCGCAGTTTTTTATCCGACGCTCTGACATCGCGTTTGATCCACGAGTGGCATACGTCGAGAGCGTTTGTGCGTCGCTGGCCGAGAGCCGCTTTGGGCCGGGCTGCGTCTTGCCTGTGTCAGTAAATTGGAGTGACCGTTTGGAGCTCGAGCCGGCGGTATTTTCTGATCTGCTCGATGATGGCGGGACAGTGTCGTATTGGGACGCACAACTCTGCGGGCGTTGCGCAAGCCCGCACGTTAGTAAGGGCGAAACACACAACGTTGATCGTTACGCCCTTACTTCCGCAAAATTCTCAGGGACGCAAAATGCTGCGGGCAGAAACGCGAGTGTGAACGAGCGTGCGGTCTTACGTCCGCCCCTCACGCCAAACCAGGGACGCGGCTCTCCTTGATCGCACAGTCCCGCGCGTGAGCAAGGGCGATACACTCAACGCGAGCCCGGAAGATTCTCAGGGACGATGCTATTCTTCCTGTCGCCAACGGCGACGAATCGACTGCTCTGACGCAGCATGATATTTGAAAATATATCCTGGGACGCACGTAAGAGTTACGGCTTTAGACGTGAACCACGCGAACTATCCGCGCCACTTCTTCACGCGTAAACGCGTAACTCTTGCAAACATCACGTTTTTCTCAGGGACGCGCCTGTCAGAACCGGGAGCGATAGCGACTGGGTTCCTATACCGTAATTCTCAGGGACGCACTCGGATGTGAAACTTTGCTCCGTTAGGAAAAATGTAGCCGTTTAAGAAGGAGTCTGTGGTGACAGCTTTGATATCGATCTTTTTCAGCCGCATTTTTGGGACGCAGGCTGCATCGAGAGACGTAACCATTCTGATATCAAACCGCTCGGCTTTTTTCAAAAGGCTCCAGGCTGTCTGGCCGTTGACTTGATATTTTTCGCAGAGCACCCGAGCAAGTTCATCGCTGTTTTCAGAGTCGAACCATTTTAGGAAATCGTCACGGCCAAGGCCGTCGGCACATTCTGCTAGAAAGACTATCGTGCCGCCGTCATTGCAAGCCTGGGACGCAGCTTCGAGTGCCTTGTGGGCCTGGATGAGGTTAATGTCATATGGGTAACCGCCGCAGCTGACGATCACAAGATCGCGTTTTTCTGGGACGCAAACAGTGTGGCGTTCTGCGTAGATCTCACACGCCGCGCGGTGCGAGCTGCGCCAGTCGCCGCAGAAAAGATCGACTATTTCGCCGTCATCGTTGACTATGGTGTTGACCGCAAATGCAGGATCGATCTTTTCGACGATCTCCATAAAGGCTTCGTGAACTGCATTGCCGTCGAGCTTACCTGTTTCAACGCCGTCACGCCGCGTTCGCGTTTCGCAGTCAAAGGCAAGCTTATGAGTTTCAGAAACCGTTCGCGATGATGCGAGGCCGGGACAGATAAGTTTTCGCCCGCCAGTGAAGCCTGCAAAATAGTGAAACGTCACGCCGCCGATCATTATTATGTGATCGTGTTGGGTCAAGGCGCGGTTAAGCTCGATAGGAATGCCGCCTGAGGTTTCGCCCAATTGGACAAGCTGCATCAGATCGCGCGGATCGTGGTCGAGTGTAATTATTCGTTGGGCTATGAAAGGCGTAATGATCGCCGCTTTTTCTGCCTCTGTAACCTTGCGATGAATGCCGGTCGCAAACATGATGCGGATCTCATGCGGAGCTGTTCCGTTCGCAATGAGACGGCGCACAATAAGATTAACAACCTGTCCGCAGCCCGTTTGGCGCGTTGCGTCAGGGACGACGATCAAAACAGTCTGGCCCGTTCCAATGATCTCATCCAGACGAGGTGAATCAATTGGATCGTCGAGCCGGTCACCGATCTCGGCATCGGACAGAGCGGTTTTTTCCGTCAGGTCTCCGAGGATTTCAAAGCCTTCGGCGTCGTATTCAAAGGGAATAACATCGCGGCCATATTTGAGGTCGATGGTTGGCATATGAATTTTTGCAGAAGCCCATACTAACGTGCGGGCTTCTGCAACGCCGGCTCGAAGCATTTTGTTCCGGTCTCGCACACGTACACGGCTTCAGTCTCACGATTTTGCTTCTCCATTTGTATCGTGAGATGGTCGATGCCGAATTTGGTGTGAAGACGATCTCGAACCCTGACAAGCAGTTCTGAATGCACGACGGAATCGTTGTGGCTGATGTGGGCAGAAAGAGCTTCGATCCCGGACGAGATCGTCCACACGTGCAGATCGTGAACGCCGCTAACGCCGTCGGTTTCGAGGATCGTCGTCTCAACGGCAGACAGGTTGATATGTGTCGGCGTTCCTTCTAAAAGGACATTGACGGACTCCATTATCAATCGCCATGCGCTGAAGATAATTATCAGGCTGATCAAAATGCTGCAAAGCGGATCTGCCCACAGCGATCCGGCCGTAGAGATCAAAACGCCTGCAATAATTGCCGTTAACGACCCGAGCAGATCGCCCATAACATGCAGCCACGCACCGCGCATATTCAGATCATGCTTGTGGCCGTGGTGAAGCAATTTTGCCGCGATAATATTCACCAGCAGTCCGCCCGCGGCGATGATAGTAAGACGAAAACCGTCTATCGCCGGCGGTGACTGCCAGCGAAGCACAGCTTCGTAAATAACAAAACCTGAAAGCAGGACGAGAGCAATGCCGTTGACAAAGGCCGCCAGGATCTCGAGACGATAATAACCAAACGTCTTTCTTGCCGTTGCCGGACGCGAACCGAACCATATTGCCCCAAGCGTCAAACCGAGCGCTGCAACATCGGTCAGCATGTGTCCGGCATCTGCAATGAGCGCGAGCGAATTTGTAAGCCAGCCGCCCACAGCCTCGGCGATCATGTATACGAACGTCAGAACGAGCGCAGCTTTTAAACGCGAAGTGCGATTGTCCTTATCTGGCGAATGTTGGTGTGCGATGACTCACCTCCGATACCTCGGTCAATAGCGCCGCAGCACATTACCGTTTCGCAGGGAAATGATAAAACCGGTTCGATTGCCGCGATCGTCGCCTATCTCAACTGCAGTTTCAATAGAGGGTGAAGAGATCTGTATACGGAATGCACCGTCGGCACCGGAATTGGCCTGACGCCCCTGTGAGCGCACGATCATTCCGGGTTGTGTCTTGCCAGTGACGATATAGACATTGCCGCCTACCGCTTCGACGTGCCAACTGCTTGCCGCAATGTCGATGCTTTCGCCGCTGCGAACGACCATAAATTTTGACGGTTCGCTCCAATCTGTCGTCTGGCCGGAGCGAGCAGTCGCTTTAAGCCTCCAGTAATATGTGCCGGGTGAAACACTTGATAGACGGAAATCACGCGTCTGCATCTGATTCCTATCGACCAAGATCGAATCCGATGCAAAGTATGGAGATTTTGCGATCTGCAAATAAAAGCTTGAGGCAGGATTTCCTTCTGGATCTCCCCAGGTAAAATTGACGTTCACGCCGTTGCCTGACGAGTCGGTGATCTGTTCAGAATTACCCGGCGAACCAAGCCGCGGCGGTGCTAACAGCCTTTCGCGCGCCGACATATTCGATCCCTTTACTGATGTGTATGTGTCCGCGCCGATACTTGTTTTCTCGCCACCCAATGTGGTTTCGACATTCCCGCGGCTAATACGTATCTCGCCGCCATCCGGGCCATTTGCATTAAAACTGGCGTCGGTCTTTGGCCCAAGCTGATTTTCGCTCTCTCCGAGTTCAACGATATTCTTTGTATCGGCAGGCTGCTCGTCGGTTCGGACATTGAGCTGCCCGTCATCTACGCGAACCCGGACGTTCTTACCGCCAAACAGCGACGTTGTATCGCGAATGACAACCGTGCTGTTTGGACGAACCGAGTAAACAGAGCCATCTATCATCTGGATTATCGCCCGCCCGTCGGATTGTGTCTGAATAGTATCGCCGGCAGCAACCCATGTGGCTTTGGTTACCAAGACCGTTTCCCGCGTTGACGCCCGGGTGATGCGCACTTCACCCTCAAAGGAAACTATCCGCGCGGCATCCTGTGGAGCTTCATCCGACTCGACCGTTGCGAACCAATTGTTCTTCGACGCAAATTTGACACCGGCGACCAAAGCACCAGCCAGCAGCGCGATGGCGATCAGCCCGTAGATTGTGCTTCGGCGTATGTTCCACCAGTCAACGTAAAATTTGCGGTATTTGCCTTCGTCCATTGAGTCGGTGCTTATTCTCCGCTGCGGTCAACCGCCGGGGCCTTTGGCGAGAAGATAAGGGACAAGATCACTGAGAGGAATATCGCTCCGACGACTATTCCAAGCGAAATATTAATAACCATCTGGTCAAATTCGTGATGAGCAAATCGCTGTAGAAATTGTGTAAACGCCGAACTGTTCCCGTCACCTAAAACCATTATCAGGCCTTCAGCCACAAGAGGCAAGAGCATTTTCACGCCGATAAAACTTAGCACGAATGCCAACCCGTATTTGAGAAGATGAAATTTCTCCGCCATGTCCGCGAGCAGAAAGAAGAATGTTCGCAAGCCAAGGATCGCAAAGATATTGGAGGTATAGACTATGAATCTGTCGGTTGTAATGCCAAATATTGCCGGGATCGAATCAACCGCGAAAACAAGATCCGTAAATTCGACCACGATCAGCACCATTAAAAGGAGTGTTCCTGTCCGCACACCATCCTTTACGACAAAGAACTTTTCGCCATCGTAATGCTTCGAAATTCGAATATACCTCATGGCAAATTTTACGATCGCGCTCTCGTGGGGCTCAAAATTATCCTCAGTATTCCGGAACATATTAAGCCCCGTATAGAGAAGGAAAGCTCCGAAAAGGTAAATTATCCAGTGAAAACGCTCAACCAGTTCAGCACCGGCAAAGATCATTATCATTCTCATTCCGAGAGCGCCCATCACGCCCCAGAACAGCACACGATGCTGGAATTTTTTCGGTACCTTGAAAAACCCGAAGATAAGCAAGAAAACGAACAGGTTGTCGACCGAGAGCGACAACTCAATAAGATAACCTGTCAGGAACTCTTTTGACTTGAACAACGCAGGCTCAGCTCCGAATTCGCTGTTCACGAAAACATAGATGAATACGTTAAATAGAAGTGCGAGCGAAACCCAAACAGCGCTCCAGATCAAAGTTTCCCGGCGCGTAGGCACATGCGAGCTTCGGTTTACGATGCCGATGTCGACAAACAGCGCCGTTAGGACGACCGCAAAAAAGGTTATCCAAACCCAGTATGGAAATTCGACCAAACTCATTAGTAAGATGCCCCGCCCCGGATCGATTGCTCAGCGATCCTTACAATATTCCCTAGTCCATCGGCATCGATCTGTGTGAAATCATCCAACCGATCGCTGTCCACATCTAGAACACCGAAAACCTGTCCGCCATTTTCAAACAAGGGCACGACGATCTCCGACCTTGCTGCCGAACTGCACGCAATATGTCCTGGAAATTGTTCCACGTCAGGAACGATCGTTGTTTGCCCGGTAGTAAAAGCGTGGCCGCAAACACCCTGGTCAAAATTGATCCGCGTACATGCGAGCGGCCCTTGAAACGGACCCAGAACGAGTTGGCCTTCCTTCTTCAGATAGAATCCCACCCAGAAAAAACCGAATGCCTCCTTCAGAATCGCCGCGATATTGGCCAGATTAGCGGTGAGATCGGTTTCACCGGAAACTAACGCCTCGATCTGAGGCATCAACTCTTGGTAGATAACTTGTCTTTTTGTTGTATCGGGCAAAAGAAGCGATTCGACCATAAAATTCGAGTTTAGCTTGCCGCCCTAGTACCGTGCAAATGATAGTAGGATGCGAAAAAATGTATAATTTCGTTGATGGAAACAGTTATCAAAATTTGTTCCGTTGCGGTCGGTGGTTCGCTCGGGGCTGTCGCCCGCTACCTGATAAATATCTCGCCGCTCGCCACAGTATTTGATAAATTTCCACTTCCAACCTTTGTTATTAACATTGCCGGTTCGTTCCTGATCGGATTTTTGATGATTGTTTTAGCCGATAAGATGGTAGTAAATGAAAACATCAGGATGGCCGTTATCGTTGGATTTTTGGGAGCCTTTACTACCTTCTCGACGTTTGAAATAGAAATTTTCGGCTTGATGCGCGAAAGGCAGTTGATGATCGCCTTTCTTTATCTTTTTCTAAGTGTACTGGTCGGCTTCTTAGGCGTTCTGGCCGGCGTTGCTTTGGGTCGCCGTGTTTAGCCTTGATCGTGCTTCCCGGACAATTTTAACCGCCTCATCCGCCGTGTCTGCTACTGCGGTCAGATGTCCCATTTTTCGTCCGTTTCTGGGTTCGATCTTGCCATAAAGATGGAGCTTAACATTCTCATCTGCGACTGACGCTGCCCAATTCGGTTCACCGTTCTGCCAAAGATCGCCAAGTAGATTTGCCATCGCTGCCGGCTTGAAATATTCAGTCGATCCAAGCGGTAAACCGCACACAGCTCTCAACTGCTGTTCAAACTGCGACGTAACGCATGCATCAAAAGTTAAATGCCCCGAATTGTGCGGACGCGGAGCGATCTCATTCACCAGCAGCTTTTCGTCCTTGGTTACAAAGAACTCTATGCACAGCGTGCCGACATACTCCATGATGTCCGCCAAGTTTCGTGCGATCTCTATTGCTTCAGCATAGATGTTTGCGGAAACGACAGCAGGTGCGAACGAAACATCGAGAATGCTCTTTGAGTGTTCATTTTCGTTGACACCGTAATGGGCGAAATTGCCCTGTCTGTCACGTGCACACACGACCGACACTTCCTTCTCAAATTCTATAAAAGCTTCGAGAACGGCCTCTTGCCCGCCAAGATCTGCATAAACGTGCTCGATCTCATCGAAGGCGGCCAGCTTGGTTTGTCCTTTTCCATCGTAGCCGAATCCTGCCGTCTTAAGTATCGCGGGCAATCCTATTTCTTGCGCACCGTGATAGAGATCTTCAATAGTCTTTACGTGCCTATATTTTGCGACCGGAATATCATTGGCAGAAAGAAATACTTTCTCGCGCAAGCGGTTCTGGGTCGTATGCAGTATCTCGCCTTTCGGATAGACGTCGACAAACTGCGATGCAGCGTCAACCGCCGCCGCCGGAACATTTTCAAACTCAAAGGTCACGACATCGACCGCCCGAGCAAATTTTCGTACGGCATCCAGGTCGTCATACGACGCCGAGGTCTCGATGTCTGCTACCTGACCGGTTGGCGTATCGCTTTCAGGCGAGAACGTGTGGACGCGATAGCCCATCTTGCGAGCCTCGATCGCGAACATACGCCCAAGCTGTCCGCTGCCGAACACGCCAATGGTTGATTTTGGAAGTATTGTTTTCGTCACGCTGAGCGCAAAACCAGATCGCTATAAACACATAGCTTAACCCAACTTTACCTCTTTATGAATTCGTGACGATGCTGAATCTGCCCAACGTCACTTTTGGCCAGACTGCATTAATTTTTGCGTCTCTTCGTTATGCTTCTGCGATTCGGCGAGGCCCTGGCTGTTTTGGATCGCAGTTTTGTAATTCTGTTTTTGCTGTTGTTCAAACTGGCTGCGTGTTCCTGGACTGTCAACAACTTGGTTAGCATGAGCACCAGGCCGATTCTTTTCGATCATCTTTACATCGTCGTAAGATCTCTCAACTCCGGAAAAAATGTAGTAAGCTCCGCCCCCTATCAGAGCGAGAAATAGGAGGGTGTAAAGCCAGGAACTGCTTTTTGCAGCCTCACGCGGGCCGATGCGCTGACTGCTTGTCATGAATCTGGTTCCCATATCATGGCCGCAGCGACGACAATCGTAATCCGACTCCACATTTACAAGGCCGCACTTAGTGCATTTGATTTTGTTCATACTTCGAACCTCTACAAGGCAGGATCGGGAGACATACATTATAGTGTAGACCTTTTGATGGATTTGTTGCAACAAGTTTTAACGCTGTGTGGTTTTTAACGATTTCTGGATCAGGCGTTCTTTTGTGGTTTCGCCGGTCAATTCACGCAAAGCATCGGCGGCTATCCACCGAGCTGATCTGGTATTTTGCGATTTGATCCGTTTGGCAGTTTCGATTGCCAGGTCATTAAGGTGCAGGTTACGTTTGCCTATTTGACGCAAGGCCCAGTTTACTGCCTTTTTTACAAAATTTCGGTCGTCATCGGAGTGATCTTCGATCACGGGCAAAAAAGCAGCAAGCTTCTCGTCCTCCGCTTTCTTGTCGTGCACAGCAAGATACGCCATCATCGAAAATCCGGCACGTTTCTCAAACTCCGGCTCGCGCTTTACCCACTCAAGAGCCTTTTCATATGCAAACGGCGTTCGGCAAAACAGATACCCGCACGCTCCGTCAACTGTTGCCCAGTTGTCAAAATCGGCCGCCCAGTCGTCCATCTGTTCGGGTGTAACCTCTTTATTGTCGTCGATCATAAAAGCAACAGCGCGAGCGTCATAAATACCGGTCTTCCACAGTTCGAGTGCGGTTTCGTGTCGATCAGTAACAAGTTTTTTCACCTCGCGGGCAAATGCTTTTAATTCGGGCGCGCGTATGCCAAAGGCTTTCGGCGTCTTGATCGCATAGCGTTCAAGATCTGCGATCTTTGTCGGGTCGCTGAGCGCACGCAGCTCTTTGATGATCTCGTCAACAGTCATCTTAATTTGGCTTTGAGGACGTTTTGAGTTTGTTTTGCGCGAAATGTTTTGAGTTTCTTCCGAAGATCTGGCCGAGAGTTGGCTAGTATCGCAACTGCTAGCAACGCCGCGTTTTTTGCACCCGCAGTGCCGATCGCAAGCGTACCGACCGGAATGCCGGCTGGCATCTGAGCGATCGAAAGCAGCGAATCAAGGCCTTTCAGGGCCTTAGTTTCAATCGGAACGCCAAGCACTGGCAGGACGGTTTGCGAAGCGCACATTCCCGGCAGATGCGCCGCTCCGCCTGCTCCGGCAATTATGACCTCGATGCCGCGTTCCTCGGTGGACTTTGCAAACTCAAACAGCAGGTCGGGCGTGCGATGAGCAGAAACGATCTTTGTTTCGTGCGGCACGCTAAATTCTTTGAGCGTCTGCGAAGCAATCTCCATCGTCGGCCAGTCGGACTTACTGCCCATGATTATCGAGACCAAAGGTTGTTTTGATGTACCAGCCATGATCTTAAAGAAACTATAACAGGGAGAAAACAGATAAAGGTGATGAAAAAAGCGATTTGCCATCTTTTCACTACCTTTTATCACCGTAAAAACGAACGGCTTTCGGTGAGTAGCGTTTTTATTCAAAGCACCTTAATATAGCGTTAATTACTAATTTTCCCAAGCAGGGCCTGTGTTTCTGATACAGGCTGTTATTCGTGATCACAATTGATCAATGAACATAAAAAACACGCAATAAAATGGTAGAAGAATCAAAGATCTATTACACATTGACTGATGAGGCACCAATGTTGGCAACTCATTCTTTTTTGCCGATCGTAAAAGCATTTTCAAGATGCGCAGACATTGAAATTGAAGTTCCGGATATTTCATTGGCGGGAAGGATCTTATCCAACTTCCCTGAATACTTAAAAGAAGACCAAAAAATTCCTGATGCTCTTGCAGAATTGGGAAAACTCGCTGGTAAACCTGAAGCCAACATCATAAAGCTCCCGAATATTTCAGCTTCTGTTCCGCAGTTAGAAGCGGCGATCGCCGAACTTCAGAAACAAGGTTTCGCGGTGCCGAATTACCCGGTTGAGCCTAAAAACGAAGAAGAAGAAGCCATCAACAGAAAGTATGCGAAAGTATTGGGAAGCGCAGTAAATCCAGTGCTAAGAGAAGGTAATTCCGACCGCCGCGCCGCGAAAGCAGTAAAAAATTATGCGAAAGCACATCCCCACCGGATGGGCGTGTGGAGTGCGAGTTCTAAAACTACTGTTGCTCACATGAATTCCGGAGATTTTTACGGAACCGAAACATCTGCCACCGTGGAATCGGAAGGAAAATTCAGGATCGTATTTTACGGAAATGACGGTTCCGAGTTGGTTTTGAAAGATCTTGCACCACTACAAGCAGGCGAAGTGATCGATTCTTCCGTAATGAGTCTTTCCGCCCTAAGATCATTCGCAAGAAAAGCGATTGATGAAGCCAAAGAAAAAGAAATTCTTCTGTCCGCGCATCTAAAAGCGACGATGATGAAGATATCTGATCCGATCATCTTCGGGGCAATCGTTGAAACATATTTCAGAGACGTTTTTGAAAAATACAAAGACACTTTCGCTGAGTTAGACATCGATCCAAACTACGGATTATCAACGCTTTTCGAAAAAATTGCTGGACATCGGCAAGAAGCCGAAATCAAGGCAGACATCGAAATGACGATTGAAAACGGACCGAGTATTGCGATGGTCAATTCGGACAACGGAATTACCAATTTCCATGTATCTTCAGACGTGATCGTGGATGCTTCGATGGCTGCACTTGTTCGCGGCGGTGGAAAAATGTGGGATAAAGACGGAAATGAGGAAGATGCCGTCTGCATGATCCCCGACAGAACCTACGCCGAATTTTACAATGCGATCATTGAGGATATGAAGAAAAACGGAGCAATTGATCCGAAGACTTTCGGGTCTGTTCCTAATGTCGGCTTGATGGCGCAACAAGCTGAAGAATACGGTTCTCACGATAAGACCTTCCAAATTTCGGGCGAAGGAACCGTTAAAGTCGAAGATGAAGTTGGAAATGTTCTTTTGGAACAAAGAGTTCAGAATGGCGATATTTTTAGAATGTGCCAAGCCAAAGATGCTGCGATTCAGGATTGGGTGAAATTGGCTGTGAACAGAGCTAAACTTTCTGACACGCCTGCAATTTTCTGGCTCGATAAAAGAAGAGCTCACGATGCACAGATCATCAAGAAGGTTGAAAAATACCTGAAGAAATATGATCTAACGTGTCTCGACATCAAAATTATGGATGTGAAAGACGCTGTGTTCAAAACGCTGAAACGCGCAAGAGAAGGCAAAGACACGATTTCGGTTTCGGGAAATGTTTTGCGGGATTATCTGACCGATATGTTCCCGATTTTAGAACTTGGGACTTCTGCAAAAATGCTTTCCATAGTTCCTCTCATGAGCGGCGGCGGTTTGTTTGAAACCGGAGCCGGAGGTTCTGCGCCGAAGCACATCGAACAATTCTTGAAGGAAGGCTATTTGCGTTGGGACTCGCTTGGTGAATTTTTGGCTTTACAGGCAAGTTTTGAGCACCTGGCTCAAACCCAAAACAACAAAAATGCACAAATTCTTGCCGATGCTTTGGATGATGCGAATGAGAAATTTTTAGCAACCGACAAATCTCCTGCAAGAAAAGTCGGTCAAATCGATAATCGGGGTTCCCATTTCTATTTGGCAATGTATTGGGCTGAAGCGTTGGCAAATCAAACGGAAAATGCTGAAATTGCTGCAAAATTTGCACCGATCGCCAAAGCTTTGCAGGAAAACGAAGCAAAAATTAATGAAGAACTAATTGCTGCACAAGGAAAATCACAAGATATCGGCGGCTATTATCATCCAGATACCGAAAAGGCTGACGCTGCGATGAGACCTTCTACTACGCTGAATGCGATTGTGGAGGACTTTACGGTTCAAAAGTCATATGTGAAGGATTGCGATTACAGAACTATGCCAGCTGCGTTGTCTGAGAAGTGATCTTTTCGCCGATCTCGATCTCTCTCGATATCGAGCCTGGCACCGGCCTCTTTCAAATATGCATCGCCGCAGCTATGATCTCCGGCCCGATACCATCGCCGTGTGCAACTGTAATAGGAACATTCATTATTTCTTCCATAACCCCTCTGGAATAATTAAGCTCAAAAAAAACCGAAAGCGCCGTCCATTTACAACAGTTGCATATCCGGCTTTTTGAACGCGGCCTTTTCCTATGAAGCGCGGATTAATTCGCGGCTCCACTGCAATATTCGGTTGGCAATAGCGAGTGTCATGCTGATAAACCCCGGAGAATACCTAAGATTTCAAACGGCACGTAACTTGCGCTTATATGTTAGTACGGGTCGAATATTTACACTACCCGATGCACAGAATGGAGGTGCAAGATGCAAGAACAAGTATTAGAAACAAAGAAAGAAGGCCTTTTCAATGGAGCGATCAACGCAGTAGAACTGGCCGCAAAGACTGGGTTAAAGGTCGAACGGCTAAAGGAACGCGCGGCGGTTGCTATTGAAGATGGAATGGTCGACGCCCGCCGCATGGTAAAACGCGGACGCTATGCCGCGGAGGATCTCGTGGACGACACTGCTCATCTGATCAAAAAGGATCCATGGGCCTCAGTCGGCATAACATTTGGTGCCGGTTTAGGGCTAGGTGTTTTGGTTGGTTGGCTTGTCGGGCATAAGGCACGCGCTCGCTGAATTTTTCGCCATCAGTGACCGTCAGGCGCCCAAACGCTTTTTCAACCCGATCGCAGGGTCGGTGTTGACGTTTGTCGCGCCGCTTCGGTATTTGTTGTCAGGGCAACGTGCGGATATTCCCACCCGTACATAATGTCCAGGTGCTGAATGTCACTTTTTGTATGGCTCCATATTGTAGATCACCTGCTTTGCAGGTTTGTCATCTGTCGCGGCCCACTCAAGAACAGCCCGCCATTTGCCTTCAGGCTGGCGTTCAAAGCGATAGGAGTTTCCTGCGCCGACGACAGGAACGAACTGAATGTGGTCGTCCGTGATCTCACTAGCCGCGATCCTGCGTGCATCTCGGGTGGTGTAGCGAAACTCACCATTCACCAAAGCGTAACGCGTGGTGTCCTTGACGGTCTTAAGGCTGGCATCAGCAAAACTCTCAACGATCAGCGAGGTGTCATCAAATTTATACTTCTCATAAAAAGGTTCCTGCCCTTCGCCGGTTCCACGCCAAGTGCCTTCGAGCCACTTGATACGAGCGATATCAACAGCAGAAACGTCCTTTTTCCAATGTGCCGTGACCGGCGGAGGGACATTCGTATTAGTGTTGGTGGTATTAGTATCAGTATTTCCCGAGCATCCCATCAACACGAACGCGAATGCAAACAATATAACAAAGCCATATTTGTACATAATTTTCTTCATATTTGATCGATCTTCTTTGCAAGTGCGATATCAACATCGGTTATACCACCCCGGTCATGTGTTGTTAAAGCGATCTTGGCATAGCCCCAGCCGAATGATAAGTCAGGATGATGGTCGGCCGCTTCGGCGAGGGCTCCTACTTGGTTTACAAATTCTAATGCGGCAGCGAAGTTTTCGAATTTGAGCCGTTTATTTAGCATTTTGCCTTCGACTGTCCAGTTATTAAGTGTGCCAAGAGCCTGAACTAGTTCAATTTCTCCTAATATTTTACGCAGCATAATTCCTTTCCTTTTTTTGCCGTCACATCCCAAGTCGGTTCTGACCTTTTTGGCATTTTACGCTATACTTGATGTTTTTGGTAACTTCATAGAAGGTATCTGTATTTATGCGTATTTGGTCAAGACTTATTATTTTTTCACTCGCAGCTTTTTTGATTTCATGCAGTGAGCAGCAACCCGCGACGCCGCTTGAAACCTATAAGACCTATACAAAGGCGATCAAAAAGAAGGACACTGCAGCGATGAAGCTTCTCCTTTCTGAGGCGACGATCAAAATGAACGAGCAGGAGGCAAAAGCTCAGGGCGTATCGGTCGACGATGTCGTAAAACGTGAGACCCTCTTTATCGAGAGCCAAAAATCGGTTGAGTATCGCGACGAAAAGATAGAAGGAGACAAGGCAACCCTGCAGGTTAAGAATTCGTTCGGTTCGTGGGAAACCGTGCCATTCGTTCGTGAGGATGGCGTGTGGAAGATCGACAAACTTGGCTATGCAAACAAGATGATGCAGGAAATCATTAAACGAAACAATAAGGCATTCGGTGACGAGATCGACGATTCTGTCTCGACCGAGGAACTGCCGAAGGAGTAAAAACATTGGCAATTATTAAGCCTTTTCAAGCTTTGCGGCCAATAGCTGAAGACGCAAAGCGAGTAGCATGTGTACCATACGACGTTGTCTATGAGACGGAGGTTCGTAAATTCATTGCGTCAAACTCATTGAGCTTTTTGCGCGTAACGCGTGCCGAGGCCGAATTTCCCGAAGGAACGACAACCGCTCCTGAAATAGTCTTTGAGCGTGCCCGCCAAAATCTGGAAAATTTTATTAAAGAAGGCATTCTTGTCAAAGACCCCGAGCGAGCTTTTTATATATATCAACTCGTCGCCGAGAGCCATACGCAGACTGGACTTGTCGGTTGCGTTGCGATAGACGATTACGAATCGGGCCATGTAAAAAAACACGAGAAAGTGAGGCCTGACAAGGTTGAAGATCGCACCGGGCATATGCTCGCCGTTAAGGCGCAGACCGGACTTATCTTCCTGGCTTTTCGCGGCACCGATAAGATACACGCTCTGTTCGCAGAAAAGACAACCGCTCCGCCGCTTTACGAATTTGAGTGTCCGGCGGGTATTGTTCAGCGCGTTTGGCGGGCCGAACACACCGACGAGTGGGCCGCGGCATTTACTGAGGTTCAGGATCTATACATCGCCGATGGCCATCATCGAGCAGAGAGCGCCCGACTTGCTCGTGAAAAGATGCGTGCTGACAACCCCGCACATACGGGTGAGGAGGATTACAATTTTGTTGTCGCAGGCATGTATCCGGCGGAAGATCTCCGGATATTGCCTTATAATCGTGTAGTAAAGAACCTCAACGGTCTTTCGACCGAAGAGTTTTTTGCACGGATCCAGGAGAATTTCATTCTTATAGATTCCGACGAAAAAGTACCCCAAAATCATGGAGAGGTTTGCATGTATCTCGAGGGCAAGTGGTATAAGCTGCGATTTAACGTTGCTTATGTCCGTCAGCCTGACCCGATCGAGCGCCTTGATGTCAGCATTTTGCAGAACTTTCTCCTCGAACCTGTTTTGGGTATCGGTGATGCTCGAACGGACCAGCGAATAGGGTTTGTTGGCGGAGCCCGAGGAACGGGCGAGCTTGAGCGCATCATTGATGAAGGCATTGCAAAGGTCGCGTTTTCGATGTTCGCAACAACGATGGACGATCTTTTTGCCGTTTCGGACATGGGTGAGATCATGCCGCCAAAATCGACGTGGTTCGAGCCGAAGCTAAAAGACGGCCTGCTCGTACATTTGATCTAGAATGACCAGCAAAAACCTCGCTGATATACGCAATGAATACTCCTCGCGAGCACTTTCCGAGGAAAAGATCGACAGCGATCCTTTTGCACAATTTGGTATCTGGATGGACGAGGCTCTTGAGTCGCAAGCCAACGAGCCGACGGCTATGACTCTTTCGACGGTTGCCGGCGATGGCCGGCCGTCATCGCGTGTAGTGCTGCTCAAGGGCTACGATAGCAACGGATTTGTTTTCTTTACGAATTACAATAGTCGTAAGGGCCGGGAACTTGCACAAAATCCCTACGCCGCGATCAATTTCTTTTGGCCCGAGCTTGAGAGGCAAGTAAATATCAGCGGACGCACAAAAAAGGTATCAGCGGAGGAATCAGACGAATATTTCAAGTCACGTCCGTTTACAAGCCGGGTCGGAGCCTGGGCCTCAGATCAGAGTGAGAAGATCGACTCGAGAACGGCCATAATGATCAAGGCTGCGAAACTGCTTGTAAAATATGCAAGCGGCAATGTCCCGAGACCGCCACATTGGGGCGGCTTACGGCTCGTGCCAGACCGATTTGAATTCTGGCAGGGCCGCGAAAGCCGACTGCACGACCGTATTTGCTTTGAATTGCATGAAAATTCCTGGATGATCTGTCGGCTTTCACCTTGATAAACGAAGTCAAGAAAATGATCGAAACCGAACGTCTTTTCTTTAGAAAACTCACGACCGGCGATCTGCCGTGGCTGATCGAAATGCGCTCTCCCGAGCCAGTGAACCGCTATCTCGGCGGCACAGAGATGCAGAACCCTGAATCACTCGCAAAAAGGCTTCAGTTTTACATTGGCTGCTACGACAAGTTTGGCTTTGGAAACTGCGCTATGGGTTTAAAAGAAACCGGTGAGCTCATTGGCTCTAGCGGACTGCAGCCACTCGAAGATACTGGCGAGATCGAAATTGGATACAATCTGTCAGAAAAATTTTGGCGACAAGGTTATGGTTACGAATGCGCTTATGGATGGCTAAAACATGGTTTCGAAAAATGTGGCCTTGAACGCATCGTCGCGGTGTCGTATCCCGAAAATACCGGCTCATGGAAGATAATGGAAAAATGCGGAATGCGTTATGAAAAGACCGAGCAGCATTATGGTGTCGATTGCGTACTCTATTCGATCTCACGCAGCGAATTTCTAAAGCCTTCGGGCACTGTTTCGTAATCCGTGCGACCAAATATTTCAAAATTTGTCTTTGCCATCTTATCGAGTATCTATTTCCTGTGGATCGCTTATGAACCGATGCAGGGTAGCTTCCTGGATAATGTCGATCTGCCAATCCACGAAACCGGGCATTTGATATTTCGTATTCTCGGCGAGTTTATGGGCATTGCGGGCGGCTCACTGTTTCAGGTGATCTTTCCGGCGGTTTTTGTCGGTTATTTTATTTGGCAAAAAAGTTTCTATTCGGCAGCTATCGTATTGTTGTGGGTCGGGCAAAGCATTTTAAATGTATGGGTTTATGCCGCTGATGCAGTTGTGATGCAGCTTGTTTTGACCAGTGGATTCACCGGCAGCGAAGGAAGTTTTCACGATTGGAACTATCTGCTGACAACGACGGGACTGATCAATTCCACAAAAACCGTCGCCGGTATTATTCGTTTCATCGGAACTGTTACTATTATCATTGCGGGCGTGTCAGCGATCTATTTTTCATTTTTTCCGGCGGAAGACGATCTATGAAGGCAACTCTGATCACAGGAGCGTCCAGCGGTATTGGCGAGGCTTTTGCACGGCGACTCGCTGCCGAGAAGCATGACCTTGTGCTTGTTGCCCGCTCGGAAAAAGCACTTCATGAACTGTGTGACGAGTTGATGCTCGAACATAAAATTACTGCTCATTACGTCACTCTTGACTTAACCGGGCCGGGCGCCGACGAGCGACTGTTCGAAGAAACCGAGAAGCATGGATTTGAAATAGACTGGCTCATAAACAATGCCGGTTTTGGCTCATACGACGATTTTGTAAAACTGGATCTCGATAATGAAAAACGAATGATCGATCTAAATATCCGTTCGCTTGTCGCACTGACTCATCGATACTTGCAGGCGATGAGAGTACGGAAAACCGGAACGATCATCAATGTATCGTCGGCTGCGGGTTTTCAGCCGATCCCGTTTATGGCGACGTATGCCGCAACAAAGGCTTTCGTAAATTCTTTTTCTGAGGCGATCGCTGCGGAAAATCGACCGTTTGGGATAAAAGTGATGGCGCTCTGTCCGGGACCGACAAAAACTAATTTTCAGGCTGTTGCAAAACTTGATCTTCCTATCGAGATCAAAAGCAAGCAGACGGCCGAAGAGGTTGTCGAGGCCGCCTTACGCGGTGTTAGAAATGGCCGAGCAAGAATTGTATCGGGATTTATGAATGACCTCGTCTCTCGCGTTGTGACCTTCGTCCCAAATTTTGTTATTACGCGCTTGATGGCAAAAACATTGCGTTCGAAGTATCAGGAAAACGAATGAAGTTCACGGTATTAGGCAGTGGTTCGAGCGGCAACGCCGTTTTGATCTCAACCGAGCGGACCAATGTTCTGGTCGATGCCGGAATGAGCGCGCGTGAGATATTGCGTAGACTCAGCGAAGTCGGCGTAGCTTTCGATAAACTCGACGCCATTCTTCTCACTCACGAGCACGGCGACCACGCTGGTGGATTGCGTGTTTTGATGGGATCGGTCAATTGTCCTGTTTATATTTCGCGACCGACAGAAAATGCTTTCTACGACACACGAAAAGGCGAACAAAATGGCACCAGTGAATCGTCAAAACGACAAGCGGCGTTGAAAAACCGAACTGTCGAAATAGAGTCCAGCCGTGATTTTAGGATTGGCGACATCGATTTTGAACCGTTCAGTGTTCCGCATGATGCGGTGGATAACTTCGGTTTTGTTGCAAAGAAAGACGGCATGCGCATAGCAACATTAATGGATTTTGGCCATATCAGTGAGCTTATTAAAGAAAAATTAAAGGGCTGCGATGCGATCGTTATCGAATCGAATCACAGTCGCGACATGCTCCGTGCATGTTCGATGTACACGTGGGACCTAAAGCAAAGAATAATGTCCCGCACTGGCCATCTTTCAAATGAAGACCTGTACGATTGGCTATCGAGCGATTTCGATGGCAGTGCACGACATATTGTTCTCGCACATCTTTCCCTGCGCGCCAACGAGCCGCATCTCGCACGCATCACAGCGGAAACTGCCCTACAAATGCGTCCGCCGCTTTTCAAAGCGGAGACCATGATCACGGTATCGCATCCTAAACAACCCACCTCGTGGATCGGCTTCTAGGCGGCAGCAGTCAAAACAGCGGCAGGTTTTCTTTTCCTTGATTGAGCACGCCGTGAAATGTGAGTCGATGCAACGGACAATGGCCGTGTTCTCTTAGAGCAGTCCAATGAACTGTCGCCCCGTAGCCCTTATGACTGGCGAAGCCGTATTGAGGATATTCAAGGTCGTAGGCTTTCATAAGATCGTCGCGGTAAGTTTTTGCAATGACAGATGCGGCAGCAATAGAGGCCGAGATCGCATCACCTTTAATGATCGGCCTTTGCGGTATCGGCGACATTTTTAGTTGGAGGGCGTCAATCAGAAGAAAATCCGGCTGGGGAGTAAGCGTCGCTATGGCAATAAGCATTGCCTGTTTGGTCGCTTCGAGGATATTTATACGGTCGATCTCGTCGGCTTCGACCTGGCCGATTGCGTAGGCGATGCAGTCGGACTTGAGCTGTGCGGCGATCTCATCGCGCATTTCGGCAGTTAATTTTTTTGAGTCGTCAAGACCCTTCGGTAGAGGTCTTTCTGGGTCGAGGATACACGCTCCGGCAACAACCGGCCCGGCCAAACAGCCGCGTCCAACCTCGTCAACTCCGGCAATAAAACGAAAGCCTTGTTCGTGAGCCTGATGCTCAAAAACAAGTCCGATCGACGTAACTTTCAGATCATCAAACAACGAAACGCGAGCCGCCGATCCATCTCTATCAAATGAATCCACCGTTCCCGCGTTTGCCATGTTCTATCCTATACTAGCTTGCCTGTTTTTTGGCGCGTGTGTCACGTTCCTTAATGCGAGCAGCTTTGCCGCGCAGATCGCGAAGGTAATAGAGTTTCGCACGGCGGACCTTGCCGCGGCGAATAACATCTATGTGATCGATCACCGTCGCATGAAGCGGAAATATACGCTCTACACCAACGCCAAAGCTGACCTTGCGAACCGTCACGGTTTCGCGAATGCCGCCGTGTTTGATCGCTATGCAAATGCCTTCAAATGCCTGCAAGCGTTCCTTATTGCCTTCTTTAATGCGGACGTGCACGCGAAGCGTGTCGCCCGGCTGAAATTCAGGAACGTTCTCTTTTATTTGTAACTGTTCAACAGCATCTAATCTATTCATTTTAGTTTTCGGCCAGAGGTCAACGCTTATCGCGCTCACATATCACCATTTTCTCCTGTTAATAAATCCTTACGATTTAATTTTGTTTTCTCAAGCGCCTTTTCCCTGCGCCATTTTTCTATCTCGGCATGATTGCCGTTCAATAAAACTTCCGGGACTGCCATTCCTCGAAACTCAGCCGGACGCGTGTAATACGGACAATCGAGCATGCCATCAGAAAACGAATCGTTCTCAGCTGATGTTTCGCTGCCCAAAGCGTTCGGTAAAAGCCTGACAATACTATCAATGACAACAACCGCCGCCGGTTCCCCACCAGACAAGACGTAATCACCTATCGATATCTCCTCAGTGACAAGAGCGTCGTTGACCCGCTCGTCAACACCTTCGTAGCGTCCGCAAATCAATACAACATGCTCAGTGTCATCCGCGATCTTCTGTGCCGTCGCCTGTCTGAAAGGCTTTCCTTGCGGCGACAGCAAGATCACTCGCGTATTTACGGGATAGGCGTCGCGGTCACTAGTACCAACTAAATTTTCAATTGCGGCGAAAATCGGCTCAGGTTTCAAAACCATACCATCGCCGCCGCCAAATGGTCGGTCATCAACCATCTTGTGTTTGTCCACCGCGTATTCACGTATATCGTGGACGTTTATCTGAACAATATCCGCGAGCTTTGCCCGACGGATTATTCCAAAATCAAACACCTCTTGAAAAAATTCCGGGAAAATTGTCAAAACATCAATTTTCACCTAGAACTCCAACAGACCAGCCGGCGGATCCACTTTGATCAGCTTGTTTTCTATATCAACCTCAATGCATATTGCGTTTGCAAAAGGTATCAAAAACTCTTTGGCTTCGCCCTCGACAACCAACAATTCTGTGCCGCCTGTTCTCATCAATTCACGGACGTTTCCGATCAGTTCACCAGAGACGGTTTCGACCTTGCAACCTGCGAGTTCCCAGTCGAAATATTCATCCTCCTCAAGCTCGACCGCTTCTGACTCCGGCACACAGATCTCGACATTTCTGAGCGTTTCACCGCTCTCGATCGAGTCAAAACCGACGAATTTCAATATCACGCGGCCATTCTGAAACCAGAACTTTTCAATTTTCAATTCGAACCGTTCGCCACTTTCGCGAACCGCCGTTACCTCATCCAAAACCTCGAACCGCTCAGGAAAATCCGTCAATAGATCAGCGACAACCTCGCCTTTCAACCCTCGAGTTCGTACTATTTTGGCGATCGCAACAAGTTCGTCCACATGTGAACTCTTGAGCACTAGTCCTCGACCAGATCAAGCTGAAAACGCTTGTGCTGCTTCTGGCCGGCGACAAAAAGGATACTTCGGATTGCCTTTACGGTGCGGCCTTCGCGACCGATGATGCGGCCCATATCACTGTCGGCAACACGCACCTCGATACGAACGTTCTTGACGTCGCCGCTTTCGGCCACCTCAACAGCATCAGGCTCGCCCACAAGCGATTTGATGATCTTTTCTACAGCTTCCTTCATCAATATGTCCTTAAGGTACAAAAATAGACAGCCTATTCTGCCGCAGCTTCCGCTTCTTCCAACGCAGGCTCTTCGCTAGCAGGTGTTGGTTCAGTACTTTCTGCCTCTACAGTTTCAGCCGAAGCTTCTGTCTCAGCTTCTGCCTCAGCAGCTTTAGCCTCTTCTGCAGCAAGACGTTCAGCCTCGAGTTTTTCAGCTTCTGCCTTCATGGCTTCGGCCTTTGCCTGCTCAGCAACCGCACGTTTTTCTTCGCGGGCAGCCATTGCCGCAGCGCGTTCTTCCTCGGTTTGAACCGGGTTGTTCTTTATCAGGCTTTTCACCGTATCGGTCGGCTGAGCTCCGACGCCGATCCAGTATTGAATTCGGTCGTGATTTAGTATCACTTCTGCCGGATCGAGCATCGGGTTGTATGTTCCGACGTTTTCGAGGTACTTGCCGTCACGCTTTGAACGCTTTTCCTTGACCACGAGGCGATAGAAAGGTTTACCCTTCGCGCCCATTCTCATTAAACTGATTGCTAACATAATTTCTCTACCTTTTTTTCTTGTGCCTTTTCTTTTTTCTAATTCCTCTCGATGGCGAATCACTTGAATCGTCATCCGAATAATCTATCGCCGAACCGCTGCCGAGCATCCCCAGCGGATTTCCGCCGCCGCCGAGCATGTTGCCCAAGCCGCCAGCCAAACCGCCGGCCATTTTGCGTGCCATGCCGCCAAACAACCCGCCGCGGTTCATTTGGGCCATCATCTTTTTCATCTGCTCGTATTGCCGGAGCAGTTGATTCACTTCGCCGATCGTCGAGCCCGAACCGCCGGCAATTCTCGTCTTTCGGCTGGCGTCTATGACTTTGTGGTCATTGCGTTCCTGACGTGTCATCGAGCCGATAATGGCCTCGGTCCGCTGCATCTGATGGTCAACGACAGCCGATTGCTCGTCGGTGATCTGCATGCCGCCGGTCATTTGTTCGGGCAGCATTTTCATTAGCTTTGACATTGAGCCGAGCTTCTTGAACTGCCCCAGCTGGTTGCGAAAATCCTCGAGCGTGAACTGATTGCTCGTCATTTTTCGCAGCTGCTCTTGAGCTTCTTTTTCGTCGATCTTGCCCTGAACTTCCTCGATAAGGGTCAGGACGTCGCCCATTCCGAGAATTCGCTGGGCGATACGATCTGGATAAAAAGGCTCGATCGCGTCGTACTTTTCGCCAACGCCGACAAACTTCACCGGCTGGCCAATGACCTGTCTGATCGAAAGTGCAGCACCGCCGCGAGCGTCGCCGTCCATCTTGGTCAGGACAACGCCCGTAATGCCAACGCGTTCGTGAAAAACCTCTGCCGAGCGAACAGCATCTTGCCCGGTCATCGCGTCCGCGACAAACAAAACCTCAGCAGGCTTGGTCTCGGCCTTGATCTTCTCAAGCTCGACCATCAACTCGTCGTCGACGTGCAGACGTCCGGCCGTATCGATCATGAGCGTGTCAAAGCCCATCTCGACGGCGTGTTTGACTGCCCCGCGAACAATGGTCAACGGATCATTCGAATCTTTGCCCTCGTAAACCGCAACATTTACGGCATTTGCGACAACTTTGAGCTGTTCGCGAGCCGCGGGGCGATAGACGTCAACCGAAACGAGCAAAGGCTTGCGTTCCTGATTGTCGGCGAGCCAACGCGAGATCTTTCCGGTCGAGGTCGTCTTACCCGAACCCTGCAGACCGACGATCATCACGACGTTCGGCGTCTGCTTGGTAAAGACGAGTCGCGACGAAGTTCCGCCCATCAACTCGGCAAGCTCGTCATAGACGATCTTTACGACCTGTTCGTGCGGCTTGAGGCCGTTCCAGACCTCCTGGCCCTCGGCTTTCAAACGGACCGACTCGACAAAATCTTTTGCGACCTTGTAGTTGACGTCAGCCTCGAGCAGGGCCATCCGAATTTCCCGAAGCGCTGCGTCAACGTGCTCGGGCGTAAGTTTGCCCTTGCCGCCCAGGTTTCGCAGCGCATTTTTCAGTTTATCGGACAGCGATTCGAACATATAAAACCAACTACAAGAGACACTTCGCCTACAATAGTCGAAACTATAAATACTAAGTGTTTACAGGGAAAGTGTCAAGAATTGGGGTTGACTTTTGAATTTCGGCCTTTTGACACTGCTCTCCGAACAAGTCTGATCTTAAGCTGACAGCCAACCGCCTCAGCATATCGTTTGAGCGTATCAACGGACGGAGAATGTTTGCCGGTGCCGAGTGCAGACTCCAGCCTGGTGATAGCCGGGGCATGAGTCCCCATGCGCATTGCTACATCGGCTTGGCTCATGCCTGCCTTGGTCCGGGCACTGAGCATCTGACGCAGAAGCTCAAATTCCGACTTAAGTGCTTTATACTCTGACTTTACGCCAGGCCGTTTCAGTGCTTCTTTTTTTAGATCAGCGTGTTTCATGATTTCTTTACCTCTGCCATTCGTTCCCTGGCAAGCCTTAATTCTTTGGGTGGAGTCTTCTCCGACTTCTTGATAAAGCCGTGAAGCATAACGATCCTTTTTCCTACCAATGTGCAGTAAAACACACGAGCGATGCCATCTTTACCTTTGATCCGAAGCTCAAAGAGCCCGTCGCTCATTGCTCGTGTATGGGGCATGCCGAGATTGGCCCCAAATTCCAGCATCATGTCAGTAAGACGTAAATACCGAGCCAGCAAACTGTCGGATAGCCCAAGAACAAAGGACTCAACGGCTTCGGAATGGTATGTGATGCTCCATGCCATGATGAAATAGTAACATATTTGTTATGTAGCCGGCAAGGCAGATTTGGACGCAAAAACACGATCTTGGGACGCGTTTTCACGCACATTCAACTGTATCAGAATGCAACGTTTCAGACCGTTTTCCAGTATTTACGGGCTTTTTGCGTCCTCAGCCGCCGCAGTTTCGTCGCCGCTTCAAGCTTCAGTGGCGTCCTGTCTGGATTCTCTGCGTCTTTGCGTCTTTGCGTTAAAAATCCTTCTCCGCACTTGACATTTGGTATCATTCATGCAACACTATTCCTAGATCGGGATCTTTCACTATTCACTATTCGTTATTCACTTTTCACTATTCACTATTCACTTATTAGGCTATGCAGACACTAAAACACTGGACGACATTTCAAGGGCGGCCGAACAGCTGCATTCGTCCAACCAACCTGCGTGTGACATTGAGCCCGCGAGGCGACATTTACATGAACAAGATCGGTTGGGAATCTTTGGGAAAGCCCGAAGCGGTCGAATTAATGTTCGACAAACCGCGCGTCGTGATCGGGCTGAGGGCGGTCGCGTCGTGGCAGGAGAATTCGTTCCCTGTCCGCGACAAGAAAGGGTCCGAAGGAAAGATCGTCCACGCAAGCCCGTTCTTCGCGCACCATGCGATCCGCGCGAGCCGCACGATGCTTTTTAACCAGGCCCACATCGACGACGAAGGCGTGCTGTCGCTCCCGCTCGAAGGTTTGACCGCAGTAACCCGCGGCGGAAGGTAATCAGACTGAGGTATTCGAATTTGGACTATTTGCCTCCGATGAGTAACGTTCTAATCGGAGGCAAATAGTCCAAAGATGGAAAGCGTCACGTTCGAAAGATTGTTTCTAACGGCTAGCTTTGTCGAACTTTTCAACGGAAGGCTACCGGACTTTCGCGGAACAGCGGCAGTGAGAAATCTAAAACGTGTCGGCATCGAAGCGACCTCTGAAAGATATGACGATAACTATGTCTTGGTGACAGCAATCGCAACAACAGAAAAACACGTCAGCTATCTTGAAATTCGCGGCTACGAACGGAAAATTTGGAAGAAAAAGAAAACCTCGCAACCGAAGGATTCATATTCCGATGTCGTCAAAACAATCCTCGCGCGAGAACGAAACGGCGATGGCGGTGGAATCCCGTTGACACGCGGCGAAGTCGCGATGCTTTTTCTCGATGGCTACGCCGGTGATTGTCCGGGACTCTTCGACATAAGGTCGCAAGGTTACGGCGACGACGACCTTTGGGACGGCCTCACAACCGAAGATGTTCTTGAAGACGAAGACACCGCATTTGTTTGGACAAAATGGGAACCGCTTGAGTTGTGGCCGTATTAGTCAACCGATGCCTAAATATCGAATTATCTACAAAGAAACTGTGACACTTTCGGGCGAGGCAGAAGCTGACCACCTTGAGGAAGTATTTGATAAGGAAATTATTTGTCTAGGACCGGGCAGCCAAGATTTTCAACCTCAGGTGACCTATATCTCAGTCGAAGAGATTGAATCCGACAATCGGTTGCTCAAAGGTTGATTTGATACTGAATTCTCTTTGTTCTCTTGATTGCCTCGACCTCCGGCACAGAGCGCAAGGCGTGCGACAGCGAGTCGGGATGAAGACAAACAAAGCAGAAGCGAAATTTATCGCCGAGACGTTCGCCGAAATCAAATTCGTTTTGTGTGGCTCCGAAGAAAAAGCCTTTTGGATTCTCCGGAAGAAAGGCACGGGTGCACTTTAGTTCAATCAGTGTCACTTCATCGATGTGTGTTTCGATGACTTCGATTGATAGGTTCGCTCCCCCTAATCTCGGTATGTGAACCATGTCAAAGGAACGAGCGAAGTTTCGCGGTTGTTGAAGTAATTCTAAAATTCGACGCCGCGCATCCTTGTCGACGAAGAAGTAGCCTTGATTCAAGGATTCCATATAGCGAATGCCTTCCTTCTCCGTAGCATTATTTTTGCGGGTAATCGTGAATGACTGGTCAGGCATCAGCGTTCACCTCGCCTTTTCTTAACAGGTTTTTCGAAATTCAGCAGTTCTGAAACTGACATCTCGAACGTTTTTGCGAACACACCTACATTCGACAGCGAAATATTTCGTTCGCCGCGTTCGACCATGCCGATGTATGTTCTGTGAAAGCCGGTGCGGAATGAGAGTTCTTCTTGTGAGAGTTTACGCTCGGTGCGAAGTTGTCTGATCCTTTTGCCGAATTCCTCGATGAGGAGTTGATCCAACATGTGAGATCAAAACTATACGTATTGTATGCAGCGATCAACATACAATGAGTATCATCAGAGAATAACGAACAGTGAATAGTGGAGAGTGACGTTTCCTTATTCCCCACACCTCTCTCGCATCCTGAGGCCGACTGGTCGTACTCAGGATGAGAGAGAGGTGTGGGGAAATTGTTTGGGCTGCCTGACGGTCAGCGAGACGCGACCGCAATGTGATGAGGCGGAGCCGAAAAACCCAGTCGCTATCGCTCCCGGTTCTGACAAAGCAGACGGTCGATGGCGGCGAAAACTTTTTCAGGTCTTACGCTCAGGATGCATTTTGGGTCGCCGAACTCTTTGCATTCGTAGCCGGGGCAGGGCTGGCAGGGGAATTCTTCGTAGACAATTTCATTAGGCGCGTCGGTCCACGGTCGCCAGTGGTCGCGGTTTGACGAGCCAAAGATGACGACCGTCGGCGTGTTCGCTGCGGCGGCGATGTGCGCCATGCCGCTGTCATTGCCGACAAATAGTTTTGCTTTTGACGCCAAAGCCGTGATCTCAGGCAAGGTCAGATCGTCAAAGGTAACTATCGGAGCTTTTGACTCAGCAGTGAGCTGATCGAGGATGTGAGATTCGCTTTTTGATGAGATCACGATCACGCTCAAGCCTTTGTCAGCGAGGAATTCGGCTGTGCGAGCAAAATTCTCGACCGGCCATTGTTTTGTAAAAAAAGCCGTTCCGGGATGAAACAAAGCGAATGCGGAATCGTTTAGTTTTGCATTGATCGATGCGTCAGCTGAGCTTGTAATTGACAGATGGCTTTTTGGACGATCATCGACCGGAACGCCGACAGAGCCGAGCAGTGCGAGCTGCTGTTCAGCGGAGTGCACCTTGCTAGCGTTCCAAAACTCCGCGGCTGACGCGAGCAAATGATTGTAAAGGAAAGAATATTGATAATTGGCGTAACCGACGCGATGTCGCGCACCGCTTGCGCGAGTGAAAAAGGTCGCCGTAGTTCCGCCGTGCAGATTAAATGCAACGTCGTAATGCCGTCGCCGCAGAGCGAGCGCTGTGCTTACACGGTCGCCGAACGCAGAGCCGACGGCGATGACGTTCACGCCTTCAAAACCGTCGAGCAAGGGCGCGACCCAGTCTTCGAGAAGGATGTCGATCTCTGCATCGGGCAGGAAGCGTTTTAGGGCGATCAGCGAAGGCGTGGAAAGAACAGTGTCACCGATGGAGCGAAGCTTGACGACGAGAACGCGTTTTACCTGTGTCCAATCGATGCTCATAACGGAAAACTGAAAACGGAAAGTGGAAAATGCCCGACGCTGCTATTTTCCGTTTTCCACTTTTCCATTATTCACTTTTCTATCGTCGCTTCCTCGACGAGCATTACGGGAATCTCATCGCGGATGGGATAAACGAGACAGCATTCGGGGTTGAGGCATTTCAGACGCGTCTGGGCGTCGTCTATCTGCAGTTCGGACTTGCACTGCGGACAGCGCAAGATCTCTAGAAGTTCTGGACTAATTGCCATAGGTTAGTTTGGCTCGAACAAACTGGCCGCCCGCTTACGCAGGCGGTTCTGACTACTCGGTTTTTGTGCCGCATTCCGGGCAGAATTTTGCACCGGCAGCAAGTTCAAATTGGCAATTGGTGCACTTCTCTTTTTCCTGGGTTGAACCGCATTCGGAGCAGAATTTTGCTCCTTCGCGAAGCTCGGCTCCGCACTTTACGCACGGAACTTTGGCAACTTCCATCTTGCCTCCGCAATCGGCGCAGAACTTTGCACCAGCCGCGTTCGCTTTGCCGCACGACGGACATGGAATGGTTGCTGTTTGTCCGCCTCCGGCTGTACCGGCCTGCTGGCCGAAAACATTTGCCATCTGTCCGCCAACCGCAAAACCGGCTCCTAAACCGGCACCGAGTCCTGCTCCGCCGCCTTCATTCTGAGCGGCATCACGCAAAGCATCGGCAGCCTGAAACTGCATATATTTTTGCGCGTCACCAAGAGCGCCCATAGATGCACGCTTGTCCATAGCGGCTTCGACCTCGGGCGGCAGGCTGACGTTCTCGACGTAGAATTTTGTGACCTCGAGGCCATAAGATTTGAAGTCCTCATTGATCATCCCGCGTATTCGCTCGCCGAGCTCTTTGTATTGCGCAGCGAGGTCGAGCGCCGGAATTTTCAGTTCGCCCAAGGCATCGGAAAATTCCGTGACGATCGCACGCTTTAGCTGGCCGTCAATGTCTTCGGTTTGAAAATGAGCATTCGTTCCGGCGATCTGCCTAATAAACTCTGCCGGGTCCGCAACCCGCAGGCTGTAGGCTCCAAAAGCACGCAGGCGGACGATGCCGAAATCCGCATCGCGGAGCATCACCGGATTTGACGTGCCCCATTTCATGTCCGTGAACTGCTTGGTGTTTACAAAATAGACCTCTGATTTGAAGGGCGAGTTAAAACCGTACTTCCACGCACCGAGCTTCGACAAAATGGGTGTGTTGCCACCGTCGATCTCATATTTGCCCGGCGTGAAAACATCTGCGACCTGTCCCTCAAAGACAAAAACCGCCGCCTGAGATTCGCGAACGATAAGCTGTGCCCCGTTTTTAATCTCCTGACCGGCAACCGGAAAACGATAGACCAGCGTGTCCTGAGTCGCGTCGAGCCACTCGATGACCTCGATAAACTGGTTCATCGCGGCGTCTTTTATCTTGTCAATAATGCTCATTTTAAGTCTCCTTCTGCTATCTCTTAACGATAAATTTTGACATAAAGTTGCCGGAATTGGAAGAAGGAGAATTTCGACTAGCCGCTGGTTGCCGACAAGAAACGTCGTCTAAACAACCAAAAAGTGCCCGTCACCACCAAACCGCCTGAAATATCGAGCAGCACATCCCAAAACGAACTCGTCCGTGAGGCCTCAAAGCTCTGGTTGATCTCGTCCAGAGATGCAATAAGGGCAACAAGGAGCAGGGCAAACAGAAAGCTCTTATGCCGCAGTGCTGAAGGTGCCGAGATCGAAAAAGCTCGGATGGCCAAAAAGGCGAGGACGGCGTATTCGGTAACGTGCGCGCATTTGCGGACAAATCCGTGTATCACGGCCTCGGTCTCAGGCAGAATGTTGGGAATAAAGAAATGCAGCAGAGGGCCGATAATGCGTGATGTTTGGTAAGACGAACCTTCGGGGCTGGAGAGAAAAAATATTACACCGATCCATAAAAAAAGCAGCGTGTATCGAATGACCGACGCGCGCCGCTTTGATGATCTCTGATTTTCCACAATGCCTGTTGGCTAGGCAGCCGCTGCTCCGCTGACGACCTCGATGATCTCTTTTGTGATCGCCGCCTGACGGATGCGGTTCATATTGAGCGTTAGCGTATCGATAAGCTCGCCGGCATTTTTTGATGCCGAATCCATTGCCGTCATTCGCGAACCCTGTTCCGATGCGACAGACTCGAGCATTCCTTTATAGATCTGTATCTCGATCTGCTTAGGAAGTAATTTTGCAAAGATCGAAGCAGCAGGCTGCTCATAGATATACTCGGCCTGCGCTCCCGTATCAGCAGTTTCCTGCGTTGCCGTTCGTGGAATTGGAAGGATCTGTTGAATGACGGGCTTTTGCGAAAGAACGGTCTTGAACTCGGTAAAGACAATAAATACCTTGTCGATCGTAGCGTCCTCTGTGAATGACGCAATAACCTTGTTCGCGATCGCAACAGCGTCCGCGTGAACAACTTGGCCAGATCCTGTCAAACCGACATATTCTTCTGCAAACTTAACGTGTCGGCGTTTGAAAAAGTCGCGGCCCTTGCGGCCGACCGGGATCATCTCGGAAGTTTTGTCGGCATTTTCCTTAAGGAAAGCCTGCGTAGCCTTGATAACGTTCGCGTTGAACGCTCCGGCAAGGCCTTTGTCAGCGCTGACGAGAACGATCAGATACTTTTCATCGCCGCGTTCGTCGAGAAGAGGATGCGAGATCTCGCCCGCAACCTTTGCACTCAACCCGCCGAGCACGTCGGACATTTTATGAGCAAACGGACGCGACGCGGTCACGCGGTCCTGTGCGCGTTTCAACTTGGCCGCGGCGACCATCTTCATCGCCTTGGTGATCTGCTGTGTATTCTTGACCGACTTGATGCGTCGGCGCATGTCTAACAAACTAGCCATAAAGTCTTACGCTTTCGCGGTGGCCGCGGTCTCCCAACGGGTTGCTTTGAAATCCTCGACGGCCTCTTTCATCGATGTTTTTAGGTCGTCATCGATCGACCGCTTTTCGCGCATCGTGTTAAGGACGCCGGGATGAGCTTCCTTGGCGAATTTGAGCAGTTCCTCTTCGAACCGCTTGAGATCACTGACCTCGATATTGTCACCAAAGCCGTTTGTGATCGTCCAGATAATAAATACCTGCTCAATTACATCCATCGGCTTATACTGCGGCTGTTTGAGAATTTCGGTCAGACGTTTTCCGCGTTCAAGCTGGTCCTGCGTCGATTTATCGAGATCGGAGCCGAATTGAGCGAACGCCGCCAGTTCGCGAAACTGTGCAAGGTCGATGCGGAGCGTTCCGGCGACCTGCTTCATCGCCTTGATCTGTGCCGAGCCTCCTACACGCGAAACCGAGTTACCCACGTTGATAGCAGGACGCACACCGGAGTTGAAAAGATCGCTTTCCAAAAAGATCTGTCCGTCGGTGATCGAGATAACGTTTGTCGGGATGTAAGCCGAAATGTCGCCGGCCTGTGTCTCAATGATCGGCAGGCTGGTCAAACTTCCGCCGCCTTGTTTGTCTGACATCTTGGCGGCACGTTCGAGCAGGCGTGAGTGAAGATAAAAAACGTCGCCAGGGTATGCTTCGCGGCCCGGAGGACGGCGGAGCAGCAATGAAATTTCGCGGTAGGCTGCTGCCTGCTTCGAAAGATCGTCGTAGATCGTCAAAGCGTGGCGGCCGTTATCGCGGAAATATTCGCCCATCGCGCAGCCCGAATACGGAGCAAGGAACTGCATGGCCGCAGGATCTGAGGCAGATGCGTTGACGATGATCGTGTAATCCATCGCTCCGAATTCTTCAAGCTTTTGGCGGACCTGCGCGACCGTCGATGCTTTCTGTCCGATCGCGACGTAGACACAGATCACGTCCTTGCCTTTCTGGTTGATGATCGTATCGATCGCGACTGCAGTTTTACCAGTTTGTCGGTCACCAATGATAAGTTCGCGTTGTCCGCGGCCAACTGGCACCATCGAGTCAATGGCCTTCAACCCGGTCTGCAGCGGCTCTTTCACAGGCTGACGATCGATAATTCCGGGAGCGATGCGTTCAACCGGAAAATATGTGTCGGTAACAATCTCGCCCGCATCATCAATTGGGTTGCCGAGAGCATCAACGACGCGGCCGATCATTGCGTCGCCAACGGGCACGCTCATGATGCGCTTTGTGCGTTTTGCTTCATCGCCCTCTTTGATCTTTTGAAAGTCACCAAAAAGCACGCATCCGACCTTGTCTTCCTCAAGGTTGAGCGCGAGGCCGCGAACGCCGTGGTCAAATTCCAAAAGCTCGCCGGCCATGACCTTTTCGAGGCCATAAATTTCGGCAATACCGTCGCCGACCTTGATGACCGTACCTACCTCGTTGACGGTCATGCTGGCGTCAAAATTCTCGATCTGTGCTCTGATGATCTCGTTGATCTCGTTTGCTTTTATTGCTTCCATGTTCGTTTAGTTGTCAGTGATGAACGGTGACTGGTGAGCGATTCTTCTTTCGCTCATCATTCACCACTATCCATTGATCAGTTGTTCCCTAAGATTCTCCAATTTCGTTTTTACCGATCCGTCATAAACGGTCGAGCCGATGCGAGTAACCACACCGCCAATGATCTCTTTGTCGATCGAATAATTGATGGTTACCTGTTTACCGGTAAGCTTTTCAAGATTTCTTTCAAATTCAGAGCGTTCGCTCTCCGGCAGCTCACGAGCCGATGTGACCTCGGCCGAAACCAGGCCGCGACGCTCGTCCAGCACTTCCGCAAAACGGTTGTTTATCTCACCTATGTCACCCAGGCGGCCATTTTGCAAAAGAACGCGGACAAAATTCGCGGTCGTTCGGCTGGGTCGTGTTTTAGAGATCAGATCTTCGAGCAGCTTTTCCTTACCAATGTGAGGAATGGTCGGGTTGCCAAAAACATTTCGCAGATCAGCGTTCGAGGCAAACATATCAGCCAAGGAAGCGATCTCAGATCTTACGGTCTCGACCTCGCCCGATCTAAAAACGACATCAGCGAGTGCAACAGAATAGCGGCGGGCGATCGTTTCGGTACTCATATTAATTCAGCCCTCCGATCTCGTCGATGCCGGCCTTGACCAAACGAGCGTCTTTTTCGCCATCGATCATCGAACGCAGTTTTACTTCGGCAAGGCGAATGCTCTCCTCAGCGGAAAAACGCTTTAATTCGGCACGCGACTGGCTCGAAAGGCGTGACAGCTCAGCCTGCGACTGATTGCGAAGGCGGTCGATCTCAAAATTTGTGTGCTCCGATATACGTTTTTTCTCGGCCTCAGATTCAGCCTTGGCCTTTTGAAGGACATCTGCCTTTTCAGACTCAAGTTGGCTAAGTTTTGACTCTGCTGATCTCAATTTCTCAAGCGCGGCCTGCTTTTCCGCCTCGGCCTTGATGATCTCGCCGCGGATCTCTTCTCTTTTTGCTTTAAATGCGTCACTAAGCGGAGTCTTGATCAAATAGATCATGATGGCGAGAAAGATGCCGAGATTAAGAAATTTCCAGAGCTCAAAGCCGGGGATATTAAAATACTCGTCGTAAAAGCGCATAAATCCTCCCCCGCCGCCGCCGGAAAGAAGGACAAAAGCCGTGAAAAATGCCACCATAAAACCCTAGACCTTTAATATACTTGCCGCTATCTTGTCGGCCATTTTTTCCGCATCGGAACCTATCGCGGTACGCACTTCGCCGGTTTGCCTTTCGATCTCCGACCGCTCGGCTTCAAATTTTCCGGCGATCTCGGCTTTTGCTGCAACGATCTTTTCGTCACGCTCGTCAGCAGCTTTCTTTTGCTCATTTTCTATAAGCTCGTATCCGGCAGAACGTGCGTCGAGCATTTCTTTTGCATATTGAGACTCTTTGTTTCCGGCATTCTTTATGATCTCGTCGGCTTCGAGCGAATGACCGCCTTTTTGCTTTTCGCGGGCCTGAATGATGTTGTTTATCGGGCGATAGAGCGTACGGTTCAACAGCCATATCATGCCAAGGATCATGGCGATATGGATAAAAATCGTACCGTCCGGAAAAAGCTGGATCGTTTCAGCAAAGAGAAACAAATGCATAGTCGTCTAAATATCCGCTAACAAAGGTTGAATTGAGCAAAAGGCGCCCGATTCTCAAAAGAGTTAAGGGTAACACGCTGGCGTTTTTAGGGTCAAGGAAGCCTCGTTCGGTAGCGGGAAATTGCAATGTTTTTAAATCCCGGGCTTTATGCTAAGGTTTTTGTAGTTCCTATGCCCGCAGCTCCAAAAAAAGCAAAGGTCCGAGCAGCTCGAAACCGCACTATCGAAGTGAGCCCAAATGAAGCAAAGGGCCTGAAAAAGCAGCTCATTTTCGCAGATAAAGCCAATGATCTGTCAACCCTACGCAATGCCATCATTTGCGGTGATGCCTTTGAATCTCTCGGCCGGCTGCCGCAAAAGAATTTTGACCTGCTCTTCGCCGATCCGCCGTATAACCTGACAAAAGCGTTTGGAAAAGAGAGATTTCGTGAGCGATCGGCGGCCGAATATGAGAGTTGGCTCGATAAATGGTTGTTGCTGTGCCTGCCGCTGTTAAAGCCTACAGCATCTATCTATGTTTGCGGCGATTGGCGTTCAGGTTCGGCTATTCAGCGTGTTGGTTCGAAGTATTTAAAACTTCAAAACCGTATCACCTGGGAACGAGAAAAAGGCCGCGGTGCAAAGGCGAATTGGAAAAACGCCGCTGAAGACATCTGGTTCTTTACCGTTTCCGACAAATTTACATTCAACCTCGACACAGTAAAGATTCGTCGTAAAGTGCTCGCTCCCTATAAAGAAATGGGCCGCCCGAAAGATTGGGAACCATCAGAGAACGGCAACTTTCGCGACACGCATCCGTCAAATATCTGGACAGACATCAGCGTGCCCTTTTGGTCAATGCCGGAAAACACCGACCATCCGACGCAAAAGCCTGAAAAGCTGCTTGCGAAGATCATTCTCGCCAGCACAAACGCGAACGACCTGATCCTCGACCCGTTTGCCGGCTCGGGAACGACGGCGGTTGCCGCCAAGAAACTCGGACGTGATTTTGTTGCGATCGAGTCCGATGAGCAGTATTGTCTGCTTGCCCAGAAACGACTTGAGATAGCCGAATCTGATAAGTCAATTCAGGGCTTCTCGGACGGCGTGTTTTGGGAACGAAATAGTAAGAATTAGCCGCAGATAAACGCAGATCGGACAACGGAAATTGACTTTTCTCATCTGCGTCATCCGCGTAAATCTGCGGCTAATTCTCTTTTGGGCAAGAATGGACTTAAAATACTTACATGAAGATCGCGACCTGGAACGTCAATTCTATAAATGTCCGTATGCCGCAATTGCTGGACTGGCTAAAAGCGGCAGAGCCTGACGTTGTCTGTCTGCAGGAAACAAAGACCGTTGATGACAAATTTCCTGAGGGCGAGTTGAAAGCCGCGGGTTACGATTCGGTTTTTACGGGTCAAAAATCATACAACGGCGTTGCGATCATTTCGAAATTCCCGATCACTGATCCACAGAAAAACTTTCTCGACGATGACGACGAATCGCCAAAACGGCTTATCGCTGCGACGGTCAACGGCATTCGAATAGTCAACACGTACGTCCCGAACGGAAGTGAATTGGGAAGTGATAAATTCAAATTCAAACTAGACTGGCTGCAGCGACTGCGGCGGATGTTCGACGCGACCTGTGACGGGCAAAGCGACGTGCTTTTGTGCGGCGACTTTAATGTCGCGCTTACCGACCTCGATGTCTGGAATCCGGAGGCAATGGCCGGCAAGCTTCATTTTTCAAAACCCGAGCGCGCCGCGGTAACCCACGTAAAACAATGGGGCTTTACTGATCTATTTCGTGAGAAGAATGGCGACGTGCGCGAATATTCGTGGTGGGACTATCGTGCGGGAGCATGGCAAAGAAATCATGGCCTGCGGATCGATCACATCTGGACATCTGCGTCGCTGACCGCCAAGTGCAAAAAATGCTGGATAGACAGGTCGACTCGCGCACTAACCCTGCCTAGTGATCATGCGCCTGTGATAGCTGAATTTAATATCTAATGGACGGCATCAAACATTTAACAAGTTTAGAGATCGAAACTGCGATCCATGATGTTCTGGCTGCGCCAAAGAATAATGGCACGCTCGAGATGATAGTGTCTCGTCCGGAGATAGATCAGCGGCATGTGGCAACCAATGGCTTTCTCGATACGCAACAGGGACTGATAGGCGACAATTGGCTTACTCGCGGAAGCTCGCGAACATCAAACGGCCGCGGCCATCCGGAAATGCAGATTAATGTAATGAATTTTCGTTACGCGCTGCTCATCGCCGGAAGCCGCGAGCGTGTGCCGCTAGCCGGCGACCAACTGTATGTTGATCTCGATCTTAGCGATCAAAATCTTCCTGTCGGAACTCGTCTGTCGATCGGCCAAGCTTTGCTCGAGATCACGGCTATGCCACACCTCGGCTGTAAGAAGTTTGTCACGCGCTTTGGTATCGACGCGATGAAATTTGCCAACTCCGAATTTGGCCGCGATCACAACCTCCGCGGCGTAAATGCAAAAGTCATCGAGGGTGGAAGCATTCAGGTCGCCGATAGTGTTGTAATTTTAGTATGAAGGTCGCGACGTGGAACATTAATTCGATCAACTCCCGCATCGAACACGTTATCGACTGGTGCATAGAAAATCGGCCCGACGTTTTGTGTTTGCAGGAAACAAAATGCGTCGACGAAAAATTTCCGCACGGGCGTTTTAGTGCGATCGGTTATGAGAATTTCTCGTTTCTTGGCGAAAAGGCTTACAACGGCGTCGCTATGATCGCGAAAGAACCTCTCGCCAATATCCGGAAAAATTTTCCCGATGACGCCGCAGCGGCACCAAAACGTCTTATCACCGCGAGAGCTCAAAATATTAATGTTGTCAATGTTTATGTGCCTCACGGCACCGCGCTGGGCAGCGATAAATTTGCATACAAACTTGAGTGGATATCTCGGCTTAGGAAATATCTTGATGGAAATTTCAAGACGACCGAAAACGTCATTCTTTGCGGCGATCTAAACATTGCACCGCATGAACTGGACGTATGGAAACCGTCATTATGGAAGGACAAGATCCATTTTACAAAAGCCGAAAGAGACGCTCTTCAGCATCTAAAAAAATGGGGTTTTGTAGATGTGTTTCGGCAGATCAACGACGACGTAAAGGAGTATTCGTGGTGGGATTATTTTCACCACTCGTTTGAAAAAGATCGCGGGCTACGCATTGACCATATCTGGGCTTCGCTGCCGCTGGCAGAACGATGTACTGATTGCTGGATAGACAGAGCACCGCGCGAATTAGAGAAACCATCTGACCACGCACCGGTCGTTGCAGAATTTCGCATTTAGCCTGAGCTAAATTATTTCTTTCGCCGACGAGTCTCTTCCACGAGAGCAGCCACAGCCTGCTTGATAAATTCCCGTGTTTTTTCATCAGTTAAAGTGCCGTTCTCATCAAATTTACCTGCAGCATTGCCGATCATCACCTCAGGCTTGTTTAGCGGAAACATATTAAGAAAAACCATCGTCTGCCGCAGGTGATACTGCATT
>CAZGSC010000004.1:0-48662 GCA_964528325.1 uncultured Chloracidobacterium sp.
ATAGGTCAATTGCAGCAAGTTGGCAGCGATCTTGAGCGTACCGGCGTTCAAGCTGAGCACGCTCAGCTTGCATCGCAGCAGGCGTTAAAAGCTCGTGACAATTACGTGCTTAATATGAAAAAGCGCACCGCTGAGGCGATGCAGCTGATCAGCGCCGCTAAGCAGGCAAAATTGCAGGAACAGCTTGCTCAGACGATGGATACATTTAATATTGGCGATGACGCATCTACATTCAACGAAATGCGTGAAAAGATCGATCGCCGTGTAGCCGCAGCCGAGGCAAAGCTCCAACTTGGCTCAGCGTCGGTTGACACTCAGATGCAGGACATTGAGCGTGAGGCCATGGACATTCAGCTTCAGGACAAGCTGCTCGAATACAAACAGCAGATGGGAATGCTTGGTGCCGGAACGCCGCCTGAGAGCAAGCAGATCGAGGCAGGTGATGTTCACGAAGCGGACATCCTTGACATTGAGCCGGCGAATGAGAAAAGCCATTCCAACTAGGAGAACGGGAACGAACGCACGAACAGCGGATTGCATCTAGTTAGTTTGATATGGCTGATCTAGCAAAATACCGGCAGGAGATCGACAGGTTTAACACGAGCTATGCCAAGGCGGCGATAAAAGAACCCGTCAACTTTTGGGGTCTTGCCGGGTTTCTCGTTGCAGCCGCTTACACGGGTAGTGTAATTCCGCTTCTTATTGCACTTGTGTGCGAAGCCGTTTATCTCGTAGTTGTGCCTTTACTTCCTTCATATCGTCAAATGGTCAACCGACGCGAGAGGGAACGTGCGCTTGCTGCCCACAATGCCGGCCGGGAAAAGCTGATCAAGTCGTTTACGCCGCGTGAACGTGAGGCGGTCGAATATCTTCGCTGGGTCGCAACCAAGATCCAAGACGATTACAAGCAAATTGCCGGTGCCCGTGAACTGCCATCAAATTTAAGAGGACTCGATCAGCGTTGGGAAGATTTCGTCGATCTGCTCGATGTTTATCGCCGCCGTAAACAGCATCTCAAATCGATAAACCGCACCGCAGTTCATAATCAGCTTTCACAGGCTTTCCGAGCGATGGAATCGTCAACCGACGAAAAGACAAAACGCATCCAGCAGACGAATGTCGAGATACTCAAACGCCGCGTCGCTTCTTTCGACGAGATCGAACGCAGTGTAAAACTCGTCGAAGGCCAGCTTCAGTCCATCGAAAACTTTTTCGAATACCTAAAAGGCGAGATCGTAACGATCTCAACGCCGGAAAAGTTCTCGCTGCTCGATTTCGAGCAATTGTCCGACTCCATTGCGATGACCAAACAAATGCTCGACGCAACAGCCGACGAGGTCGGAGCTCTCGACAGTTACAACCGAGAAATGGGCAACTACGAACTCTTGCCTGGAACCAAGTAGGATATTTTTAGCACCGAAAAAAAGTAGAGGTAATAGTTATCTGTCGTTACGGTTCAAAGCCTTCGATTTGAACCGCGTTAACAGGTGGCGGAGGCGGAGGTGCTGGTTTCGGTGTGTGTGGCGTATTGGATGGCTTCTCGCTTAGGTCGTTTATCATCAACGCCAGGTTATTCGCATTTGAGGCGTATCCAAGAGCGATCTCCCGTGTGATCGTGCCATTCCTGAGCATCTTCTCAAGCTCGCGGTCAAAGGTCTGCATACCTTCCATTTCGCCGTCGATCATGGCGTCGGTTATCGAACGGCCTTCCTTTTCACCTTTTTCGATGTATTCGCGGGTTCGAGAATTTGACACAAGTATCTCGATGGCAGCGGCACGTCCACCGCCAATCTTTGGCATCAATCTCTGCGAAATAATTCGGCGGAATGATTGCGACAGGCGCGTGCGTATCGCCGCTTCCTCGATCTTTGGAAAGACGCCGATTATTCGATCTATCGTTTTTGCGGCGTCAATGGTGTGAAGTGTCGATAATACAAGGTGGCCTGTTTCTGCGGCTTCCATCGCGACTTCGATAGTTTCACGATCACGCATTTCGCCGACGAGAATTACCTTAGGAGCCTGACGAAGCGCAGCTCTAAGCGCAAGAGCAAAATCGGGTGTGTCGGAATGAAGCTCTCTCTGATGGATAGTCGATAGTTTGTGTTCGTGGATGAACTCGATCGGGTCCTCGATAGTGACGACATGATATTTTTTTGTTGCGTTGATGAGGTCGATCACTGCGGCAAGGGTCGTGGATTTACCGGAGCCGGTTGGTCCGGTGACGAGAACGAGTCCGTTCTTAAGCTCGGCGACATTACGGATCGCTTCCGGCAGATTGAGGTCTTGCCAATTTGGCGGTGTGGTGGGAATAACGCGCATTACGATGGCTACGCTGCCTCGCTGGCGAAAGATATTTACGCGAAAACGTCCAAGCCCAGCAACGCCATAAGAAATGTCCGCAGAGCCCTTCTTGTCAAGCGTTTCCAGGCCTTGTTCATTACCAGCCAGCATTACGTCGGCCATTGTCTTGATCTGCGAAGGCGTGAGTGCTTCGAGGCCGGGGATCGGAACGCCCTGAAGGTCACCGGTAAGTTCTACTTGCGGCGGCCGCCTGGGTGAGAAAATAAGGTCGCTTACCTTACTGTCGACCGCGAGCATTCTATGAAGTATGTTATGAAACGCCTGTGCTGCTTTATCGTTTTGCGGCGCGTTTGTAACCGGCGCAGGTGTGAATTGAGAGGATTCCATCGTAAATGTAATGTTTCGTTAACCTGAAAGGTGCGTGGAGAATTTTGGTAAGCGGCACCACAGAAACCGTGGCTTTTATGAGAATACTACATTTTTGACATTTGGCGCAATTAATTCAGACGGCTTGCCCCGTCCCAGATATTGGATTAAAATCAACGATTTCAGCAAAGTCTGAAATATCAATTTTGAGATCTCAAATAATTATTTTATGAAAAGAGTAGGAATATTAGTGGGACGCGAACAGACGTTTCCCGAATCAATAATTAACAGTATCAATGAAAAAAGTGGGGGCAAGGTCGTTGCCGAGATGGTCACGATCGGTGGCATCACGCTCGATGAGACGAAGCGTTATGACGTCATTATTGACCGCATTTCGCACGAAGTGCCATATTACAGAGCCGCTCTCAAGCGTTTCGCTCTTGAAGGCACATATATCATTAATAACCCGTTCTGGTGGTCGGCGGACGACAAATTCTTCAACTTCGCGTTGGCTACGAAGCTTGGCGTTGCGATCCCTAAGACGGTCCTGCTGCCGCAGCACAGCTACATTAAAGACATAACGAGTGAATCGCTCCGTAATCTCGAATTCCCGATCGATTGGCAGTCTGTGATCGATCATGTTGGCTTTCCGGCTTTTCTCAAACCGTTCGACGGCGGCGGCTGGAAGAACGTCTCGAAGATCCACAACCTTGAAGAGCTTTTTGAAGAATACAATCAATCCGGCACGCTCTGCATGACGCTCCAAGAGGGAATTGAGTACGACCATTTCGTTCGCTGCTATTGCGTCGGCAAGGAGAAGGTCCTGATTATGCCCTACGACCCGTCAAAGCCGTACCTGTCGGGAATGCAGTACGTAAACATAGATGACTATCTCGAACCAAAACTGCATGCACGCGTCGAAAAGGATGTCAAAACGATCTGCACAGCTCTCGGATACGACCTCAATACGGTCGAATTTGCGATTAAGGATGGCATTCCATATGCGATCGACTTCATGAACCCTGCGCCCGACGCCGAACTTGCTTCGGTTGGTGAATCTAACCATCGCTGGATCGTTGATAACATGACCGACTTCATCTTAAAGAAGCTAAAAGAAGGTTGGGAAACACCTGAATATCAATGGTCCGCAATGCTCAACCCGGCGGAGAAGCCTGCGAAAAAAGTCGCAGTGAAGAGCAAAAAGGCTGCAAAATAACCGTTGCAGGGCATGGATCTTAACAAACAAAAGCTGTCTGACGATAAAGTCATCAGACAGCTTTTTTCGTAAAGTTGTAGCGGTATACGACAGATCAGTTATCTGAGTCAGGTGTAGAGCTTGATCCCTTGCTGCTACGAATCAGACTTATGACAAGTACCGCAATGCGTTGCGTTGGGAACTTTTGAGCCTGTCGTTCGAAACTGGATCTGGAAATGACAAACGTCACAGGCGGCATGGAATGCACGCTGATTCGTGATCTTGATCACTTCCTTCGTTTCCGGATCTTGTATCACCGGCATAGCAGCAATAAGCTTCGGCTTCGTTCCCTCACGGGCGTGACAATCGCGGCATGCGGCAACCCCAGCTTTTGCCGGATCTTCCGCAAACAACTCGGCGGTTAGAGTGGTCGTTCGACCCTCGGGCCAGACTGTCTTGTGCGGCGGGACCTTGGCAAGTTCTGAGGCTGGCCGGGCAGTATGATGGCATTCGATACAGAGTATCGGGCCTCCAATATTGTACTCGCCGCCATTGTGCTTTACATGATTAAACGTAACCTGGCCGAGCTTTGCCTCCTTACCAAGTACGATAACCTCAGGGATCACTTTCTTCGTTTCCTGCTTCTTCTCTTGCGGCGCTTTGGGCAATTGCTGGGCGCTTAGACGAAAACTGCCTGCAAAGTGAGAGAATGCGGTTAATATTACCATCGCTATGAATAGTGCAATTATCTTTTTCATATCGAACCCTCCCTTTACTTCAACTTATAACTCTCCATGCCCCTGGTAGAAGTGATTCACGTCACAACATACGCCCTGAAAAGCTACGAAAACTTAGAGATCATCGAAATTACGCATAAAAACAACAAGGGCTACGTTCAACTGGAACGAAGCCTCTTTTCCTACGATCTACCTATTTTATTCAACTCTCGTCAGCTTATATGTTATTGGTTTTTTGGACGGGCCAAAGTTTGAGTTTTCTGGTGTGAGCGTTATTGTGTCGCCGCTGATCTTCATCGAGTAAGATGTCCACGAGCCTTCTTTCATATCCAACGGAGATTTTGCGACGATTGGATGAAGCGTTAGCTTGTCCGCCTTGACCTCATACGTTCCGGCGTTCGCGTCAAAGCCGTCCACAAATATGGACAATAGCTGCTCCTGAGTCGCCTTGGTATAGTCGTCGAGCAATGGCCGTGGTTTGTCGCTGCCGATGTAGATCTTACTGTAGTATTTCTTGGTAAAAATATAGACGCTTGGCTGTGTGACTTTCATGGTCATAGCATACTTGCCGCTCATCGTGATCTCAGATAGCTGCCACGCTCCTTCGATCCGCGAGTTGCCTTGTGCAGTTGCATAAGCGCTCATCGCCGCTATCAATATAGACAATACAAATACTTTCATAACAATAATCCCTCCTAAATAAGTTCGGTCTAAACATGGAAGCTGGTATTTTTGATAGATGCGGACGAGTGATGTTTATTTCTATTTTAGATATCCACATTTCTCGTTACGCTTCATGTATTCAGTATCGAAAGATAAGCTTTCCATGGACCGACATTGCTCTCATACTTGGCAGCCATGTAGGTGACGATCTGACGGATGTGGCCGAGATCATGAACGACCCAAGTCGAAATAAGCTGCTCCAGCGTCACTTCACCAAGATCGGGATGCGTACCTTTTAGAGCGAGTTGTTCTGGCGTTAATTGCCAGCGGATAAGTTTTTCTATGCTTGCATTTCGGGCATATCCGAATTCGGTCAAAAGGTCACCAAGCGTCTTGCCTTTCGACTTTTCAAATTGAGCAAGGCGGTCAAAAGGCTCAAAAGTCGTATTCTCACCTTGTGCCAAAATGACTTCGGCTCGTGGTATCCAGTCGGTTTCCTCGCAGTGTATCAAATGGCCGATAACATCATACGGTGCCCAGTTTTCCATATTGCTTTCGCTTTCAGTCCAATCAGGCGAAAGGTCTTCGAGCATTCGCAATAATGTGTATGGCGTTTGGCTCAGGATCTCAATAGAACGGTCGAGTTCAAATTTCATAACATCGCCAATTATACATTCTGTTTGTTAGAATCAAGCACAACACGTATGAAGCAACCGCTTGTAGCCATCATCGGCAGGCCAAATGTCGGCAAATCTACATTGTTCAATCGCCTGACAGGTTCGCGCAAAGCCATCGTCGGTGATGAGCCGGGAATTACGCGCGACCGGATGTTCGGCGAGGTCGAGTGGAAGGCAAAGACCTTTCGGCTTGTCGACACCGGCGGTATCGTGCCGGACGACGAAGCGATCATTCCGTCGAATATCTTTAAGCAGGCATCACATGCTATCGACGAGTCGAAGGTGATAATTTGGGTAGTCGATTCGCGGGCCGGCGTGACACCGCTCGATGAGGAACTGGGCGTTTTACTGCGCAACACAGGCAAGCCGATAATCATCGCTGCTAATAAAGTCGAATCTCGGACCGTTGAGAACGAAGCGGGAGAGTTTTACCAGTTCGGTTTTGAAATGTCGCCGGTTTCGGCCGAGCACGGCACCGGCGTCGGTGATCTGCTCGATATGGTCTTTGAGCATTTGGAATTTGAAGAAGAGGACGACGAGGTAGCGTCGAACGAGATCAAGCTTGCTATCATCGGTCGTCCTAACGTCGGAAAATCTTCGCTGTTGAATAAACTGCTCGGCGAGGACCGCGTGATCGTCTCACCAATACCGGGCACGACTCGCGACGCGATCGATACTCATTTGACGGTGGATGGCCACGATTTCCTGATCATCGATACAGCCGGAATTCGCCGCAAAGGCAAGACGACCGAGATGGCAGAAAAGCTGTCGGTCATCATGGCTCGCAAATCGCTCGAACGTGCCGATGTTGCGTTGATGGTCATAGACGCTGTCGAAGGTGTGACAAATCTGGATGCAAATATTGCCGGCTACGCGGTCGATTCCGGCTGCTCTGTGATCATCGTCGTCAATAAATGGGACGCGAAAGAAGAGAAGGAAACGAACACGATCTATGAGTTCGAACACAGCTTGCGTATGGCGATGAAGTTCCTCGACTGGGCGCCGATAGTGACAACCTCGGCTCTGACCGGCCAGCGAGTCACGAAGATATTGCCGTTAGTGGCTCAGGCATACGAAGCTCGAAATCAGCGTGTTCAAACCTCGATGCTCAACCGCTTTTTCGAAGACGCGATCTCACAGCCAAAAGGCGGCGGAGCACCTTCACCCGGGAAAAGCAGCATTTCGCGCCTAAAAGTGCAATTCCTAACCCAGGCCGGAATTCGCCCGCCGTTGTTTATCCTGTTTACTTCGGGCGGCAAAGGGAAACTGCATTTTTCTTATCTGCGTTATATCGAAAATCAACTTCGTGAGAGGTTCGGCTTCTTCGCAACGCCCATAAAACTTGTCGAGCGGCACAAGGTGCCGAAGCCCGCACGTTAGTAAGGGTAAAATCCAACGTGGGAAAACTATTGGAAAAAAACGTACTGTCCGATAATATGTAATTTTCAATCGGGTCAATTGTAAATGGAAGTTGTATTACTAATATTAAGGATCGCTCTCGCAGGAATTTTCGGCCTTGCAGGTGTTGCGAAGTTCCTTGATCTTGAAGGCTCGGAAAGAGCATTCAAGGAATTTGGCGTGCCTGCGGCGATCGCAAAGCCGTCCTCGATCGCGTTGTCGATTTTTGAGATCGTGATCGCCGGAATGTTTTTATTCACTGTGACCTCATGGCTTGCGGCGGTCTGTGCCTTGTTTCTTTTGGTGTTGTTTATCGTCCAGATGATCTATCAGATGGCCAATGGCAATGCTCCCGACTGTCATTGCTTTGGCCAGATACACAGCGAACCGGTTGGAAAAATAAGTGTGATCCGTAATGTGATCTTCGCTGTTCCGGCGGCTTTTTTGGTTTTTCGCGGACGTGAGGCTCAGGGATCAGGCTTGGCTGATCCTAACCTAGATGTTATGCAGTTAGTTTTTGGCATTGCGACTGTTGGTTTTCTGGTTGCTGTTTTGTTCCATCTCAAAAAGATCTCAGAGCAGCAGAGGCAGATCATGCGGCGGCTTGAGATCATTGAACTAGTCGCACAAGAGGGCGGCACAGTCACACGGGATGAGGCGGGACTTCCTAACGAAGGTCTTCCGATCGGAGCTATGTTTCCCAAGTTTGAATTGCCTGATCTTAGTGGGAACATAGTTGCTCTTGACGACCTTGCGGCCCAACACAAACCGGTTCTGTTCTTATTTGTCAGCCCGACCTGCAATCCATGCAAGGCTCTGCTGCCTGAATTCGAACAGTGGCAGGCAGACCTGCATGAAACAGTGAAGATCGTACTCTTAAGCAGCGGTACTGCGGAGGACAATGCAGAAAAATTTGACAGCGAAGCAGATAAACTGGTCCTTTTGCAAAACGACCGTGAGGTTGCAGAAGCTGTAAAAGCTCAATGGACGCCGACGGCGATCCTGATGGATGCAAAAGGCAGGATCGCGAGTCACGTCGCTGCCGGCGATGTTGCTATGCGCGAACTTGTTGAAAAGATAAAGGAAGATACCAAACAAGAGATCACATATTTCACAAACGGCAGCGGACATTCGCATGGCAGTAAGCTTGGCGAGACGATCCCACAGTTTTCACTTGCCGACATTCATGGCAACGAGATCACAGACGATGCGTTTAGAGGACGCGAAACGCTAGTAGCTTTTTGGAGCCTTACCTGTCCGTTTTGCCGAGAAATGATCGCAGATCTTCGCGACTGGGAGATGTCAAAGGGACCATACGACCCAGAACTCGTTTTGTTTTCTGAAGGTGACATTGGTGAGCACCAAGAATTTGGTCTCAGATCGCCGGTCATTCTCGAGGAAGGCTACAAAACTGCTGAAAAGTTTGGAATGTACGGTACACCGTCGGCGGTCCTCGTAAATGAAAACGGAAAGATCATCTCAGAAACCGCCGCCGGAGCGCCTGGCATCTGGGCTCTTGTAGGAATAAAGAAATAGCGCAAAGTCGCAAAGACGACAAGAATGTCCGAAAGAGAAACATGAGTAACTTAAGAGTTACTTTGCGTCTGGGCCCTTCGCATTTTTGCATCAGATCCCCTTATGAAACCACTTGACTGGAAAGTAACCGCCAGCGACGGCGAAGCCCGAACCGGCGTGCTTAGAACCAGACGTTCTATTATTGAGACACCTGTTTTTATGCCTGTCGGGACGCAGGGTGCGGTCAAAGGAATTCGTTTTGAATGGCTCGAGTCCGAAATGGACGCGCGGATCATTCTGGCCAACACTTATCATTTATTTCTGAGGCCTGGAGTTGAAACCATTCGTCATTTTGGCGGGTTGCATAAATTTGCTTCGTGGGATCGTTCGTTCTTGACCGACTCTGGTGGCTTTCAGGTCTTCTCGTTGACCGATCTTCGCAAACTTACAGAAGAAGGCGTCGAGTTTCGCTCGCACCTTGACGGCAGCAAGCAATTTCTGTCGCCTGAAGTTTCGATGGAAGTCCAGGCCGCTCTCGGATCGGACATTGTGATGGTCTTTGACGAATGTCCGCCGGGCGACGCCGGATTTGACGAGACTGGAAAGAGCTTGGAAATGACGGCACGCTGGGCCGCACGGTCGAAGAATAGGTTTGATGAACTACAGGCAGAAAACCCGGTCACCCTCGATTCCGGTTCTGACCTGTCCGGCGATCAAGCACTATTTGGCATCGTTCAAGGTGCTGGACATCTAGATCTCCGCAAAGAAAGCCTCGAACGAACGGTCGAGATCGGATTCGACGGCTACGCGATCGGCGGACTGAGCGTAGGTGAAGAAAAGAGTGTGATGTATGAAGTGCTTGATTTTCTCGCACCAAAGATGCCTCAAGACTCACCGCGATATTTGATGGGTGTTGGTACACCGGAAGACCTGATCGAAGCGGTGAACTGCGGCGTCGATATGTTTGATTGTGTTATTCCGACGCGAAACGGCCGCACCGGCAGCGCGTTCACGTCACGAGGCAAGCTCAATATTCGCAACGCAAAATTTGCTCTCGAATCGGGCCCGCTTGACCCTGAGTGCAGATGCTCCGTTTGCAGCCGTTATTCGCTCGGATACCTGCGGCACTTGTATCAGGCTAATGAAATGAACGCATCAATATTGATCTCGCATCATAATGTTGCGTTCTTTATGGAAACGATGCGTCAGGTTCGAGAAGCGATAAAACTAGGCCGGTTCAGAGAGTTCAGAAGTAGATTTATTGGAAATTTATCCGAAAATGACGGCGCAAGCGGTTGATTAACGTCTTGTGACTGTATATGATTGAGTTTTTGTCTTTAGGCACAACGAGTCTATGAATATCTTTCTTTTTCTGTTTCAGGGTGACCCTGCGGGCGGCGGCAGCCTGATCTGGACTCTCTTGCCATTTGTTTTTATTTTTGGCATCTTTTATTTCCTGGTCATATTGCCGCAAAAGAAGCAGAAGCAGCAGCTTCAGGAAATGATCTCGCAGATGAAGATCAACGACGAGATAGTGACGAACGGCGGTGTCATTGGAAAGATAAAAGAGATCAAGGAAACAAGCTTTATTATTTTAAGCGCTGAAAAATCATTTCTTGAAGTTGGGAAAAGTGCCGTGGTCGGCAAAAAGCCAGAGTAGTAATTAGAGAATCGTAAGTCGTGAATGTCAGCATTCACGATCTTTGCAAGTTTTATGAACAGAACCGGTTTATGGATCAGAACGGCGATCATTGTCGCCATCACTCTTGTAGGTATCTTCCTTGTCTTTGGAGCTCGCCACCGAGCACCGAATGCGAACGATTTTACATGGCAGGGCATCAAGGATAATCTTGCCGCGAATATCAACCTCGGCCTTGACCTTAAAGGCGGCTCGCATCTTGTGATGCGTGTAAAGACTGAGGAATACCTCAAGCGGCTCACTGAGAACAACGAAGCTGCGGCGCTTCAGGCAGCGAAAGAAGCCAAGGATGACGCGGGACAGTCGCTGCCGGTTGGCGAAGGTTCATACGTCGCCGAAAATGGTAACTACGAGATCACTATTAACGTGACCGATGGGACGAAAACTGCTGCTGTTCTCGATGCAATAAAGAAAAAGGTTGATTTTTCAAACTGGACAGAGTCCTCGAGCGGTACCGCGTTAAGCTGGTCTTTATCAAAACAGGTCCAGGCGCGTTTGAAAGAACAGGCGACCGATCAGGCACTAAAGATCATTGAGAGCCGTATCAATAATTTCGGTGTCAAGGAACCGACGCTTCAGAGGCAAGGTGCGGCTGATTCGGGGCAAATATTACTGCAGATGCCGGGCGTTGAAAATCCGGAACGTGTCAAAGATCTTGTGAAAGGTGAATCGCGGCTTGAGTTAATGAAGATCGTCAGCCCGCCAAATCCTCAGCCGGTTCAGACGTACCCGACCGAACAAGCGGCATTGCAATCGATAGGCGGAAAAGAGTCCGAGACACGCAAGGTACTGCCTTATATGGAACGCGACGCTTCTCCCGCGAAGAGCCCGACACCGGCGGATAAGAAGCCGGATAAGTACGTTGTTGTTGAAAGTCCGGCTGTCGTTGACGGCGGCGAATTGCGTGATGCGGCTGCGGTTCAGGGCCGGGCCGGCGGAAGCGATTATCAGATCGCTTTCTCGTTCAAACCTACAGGCGCGGCAAAATTCGGCGATTGGACCGGAAAGAACATCGGCAATTACATGGCCGTTGTGCTCAACGGAGAAGTGAAGTCGGCTGCGTATATTAAATCGCAGATCTTCGATCAGGGTGAGATATCAGGACGATTTACAAAAAACGCCGCAGACGATCTCGCTCTTACACTTAAGTCGGGTGCTTTGCCCGCTGAGATCGAGTATCAGGAAGAGCGAACGGTCGGCCCAAGTCTCGGTGCCGACTCGATCAGGTCTGGCGTCACAGCTTCGATCGGTGGGCTGATCTTCGTTATTTTGTTTATGTTGTTCTATTATCGCGGCTCCGGCATTAATGCGGTCGTTGCATTGATGCTCAATATGATCCTGACAGTCGGAGCTCTCGTGATGTTCGGTTCGACGTTAACACTGCCGGGTATCGCAGGTTTGATCCTCGGTATTGGTATGGCAGTTGATTCGAACGTACTGATCTTTGAGAGAATTCGCGAGGAATTGAGGCTTGGCGATACGGTGGCTGAGGCTATCAGCAAGGGGTTTGACCGGGCGTTCGTGACGATCATCGATACGCACATCACAACGATCATTTCCTCCGTCATTCTTTATGTTACTGGTTCAGGGCCGATCAAGGGTTTTGCAGTAACGTTGATCCTCGGGCTGTTGATCAATCTCTTCACGGCAGTTTTTGTCTCCCGTACGATATTTAATTGGGAATTGAATCTCAGGCCCGATATGGAGAAACTCAGTATCTAAGAAGTCGTGAGTCTTGAGTTCTGAGTCTTGAAAAGCGTTTCAACTCTTAGACTCAAGACTCCGGACTTTTGACTTAAGACTAGGAATCAAGATGTTTAATTTGTTTCAGAATATTCACATTGACTGGCTCGGTAAACGCAAGGCATTTATTGCATTTTCAATATTTATCATGCTTATGGGACTGGTCTCGACGATCGGGCGACAGTATACGCCGGGCGGCACTGATGCGTTTAATCTAGGCGTCGATTTCAAGGGCGGTACCGTTGTCGTCGCTAAATTCAAGGGCGAAAGGCCCAGCGATGACGACATAAGGAACGCATTGCAAAACAAGGGCGTTGGCGATCCGCTTATTCAGGCTTCGACAGATAAGCCTGACGAGGTGTTGATCAAGATCCCGCTTGTTGAGAACACTGCCGCGGCAACCGATGGCTCCGGCCAAGAGGGAGCCCAAAACCTCGCCGCGCAAGTTCAGGCCGGACGAACGACCGTCAAATCTGCTCTCGACACATTTGGCAAAGAAGCCGAAGGCGAAGCAACGCTGGATTCTGTTGCAGATGCGGTCTACAAGATCATCGGGACTGACTCGGTTGGAGCCGTGGCTGGAGCTAAGCTTCGTAATCAGGCGGTCACCGCAACATTATTTGGTTTGATCGGGATCCTGCTTTTCATCGCGTTTCGATATGATTGGACGTACGCTGCAGGTGCGGTCATTGCTGTTTTTCATGACGTTTTGATGGTTCTTGCCTTCTTTTCCCTGTTTCAGTGGGAGATCAATCTGACAGTTATCGCGGCTATCCTGACGATCGTCGGTTTTTCGGTCAACGACTCGATCGTTATTTTTGACCGAGTTCGCGAAAATCTAATTATCAACCGGACGGGCTCGCTCTTTTCGATCACAAATGACTCAATCAACCAGACGCTTTCGCGCACTATCATTACCGCGGGTCTGGTGCTTTTGTCTGTCCTCGCACTTGTGCTGTTTGGCGGCGAAGTTCTGAAGAGCTTCTCTTTGGCCCTGCTTGTCGGAGTCACTTTGGGAACATACTCGACGATATCGATCGCCAGCCCTATCGCCATTTGGTGGCAGAATAAGCTTGGCGCGGCCGAGATCATGGATGTTCTGGCACCGCAGCAGGCCGGTGAAAAGCTTGCATCGACTTCGCGTCGGACAGTAACGCGGCGGCCTGTAACACGATAGTGGTTTTTGACGTATTAGTTCTTTGAGCATCGGTTACTGCAGGCTTGATTTTTAAGAGAAATTTGCGAAAAGACAGAGATTATTCTTGACTTTCGCCTCTGTAACTTTTAGACTTCATTTCGTTGCTGGTCAATTAACTGTTTTGCTTCTGCCTTTTCCGTTTCGCAATTTGAATCGGACACGGAGTTCGTGGAACCTCTCCACGTTTAGCCGCTGGGTTGACGTACCTGCGTTGACGATAGAGAGGAAGTGAGGAGGCAAAATGTTGAATTACCTTTCAGGTTCGATCGCTAAGATTGATTGTGATTACAACTTGATACAGAGGTAGTTCATCAAACGCAAAAGTGAGGATTCGTAACCCTTGACCTGAAATGGCACCGGAAAAAGGGAGGAAATAAAATGCTTGATCAATTAGTAGAATCGAAAAGCAATTCCAAGGAGAACAAAAGACGCAGCGAGTTTCTTGCTGCTGTTCTTGTCGTGATGGTATCAGCATTACTCGGAAGCTGGACCTACAGTCTCTTTGCAAAGGATTTCGGTATGGGCGGTGACGAACTGTCCCTCGCAACCCTGGTTGCTCCGGTGCCGGTCGCTGATGAGGAACCGCCGCCAAAGCCGGAGAAACAACCCGAGAAGCAGCAACCGGATGTGGATGTTCGAAAGGAACTGATCCAGAACATTATGTCTTCGCCGGTAAAACCACCGGATCAGATCAGCATAGCTAAAAACCAGATCAAGGAAATGAGGCTTGATCGAATGACAAAACTAGGATCCGCGGACACGGATACTGGTGCAAAGGTTGATAGTGGAAGGGCCGGCGTCACCGATACCGGAGGCACAGGAGGACTTTCGACTGGCACAGGCACGGACAAGACCGGCGGTAACGACGAGGATGCTGCTCCTCCTCCGCCAAAAAAGGTTGTACCTAAGACAGTTTCCGGCGGCGTTCTCAACGGAAAGGCAACCAGCTTGCCAAAACCGGCCTATCCGGCTGCGGCAAAGGCGATCCGTGCGGGCGGTTCAGTTAGTGTCCAGGTTTTGATCGATGAAAGCGGACGCGTCGTCTCAGCCAGTGCCGTTAGCGGTAATCCTTTACTGCGGGCAGCGGCTGTTTCTGCCGCACAAGGTGCTCGATTCAGCCCGACGCTGTTGTCTGGCCAGCCGGTAAAAGTTTCCGGCGTTATCACATATAATTTTGTTCCTTAACGGAATTATCGACCTCGGCGGGAAAGTTGATTTCTCTTTCCCGCTTGGTTTCTATTTACGCTATTATTAGATTCTTTTGATTTCTTTGGAGGAAAAATCATGACATTTCTGTTCGCCGAAGGTGGCGTTTCATTTGGTATCTACGACATCGCAAAGAGCCTTACTATTCCAGGCTGGGGCGTTATCATCACACTGTTGATCCAGTCGGTGTATATGATCGCCGTCGGAATCGAGCGCTGGTTGACCTATAACAAGGCAAAACAGCAATCGAGGCAGTATGCTCCGAAGGTTGCTCAGGCTTTGAAAAACAGCAATATTGACGAAGCCATCAACATCAGTGATAAGCACAAAGATTCGCACCTCGCAATGGTCGTCTCGTCAGGACTGAAGGAATTTGCGGCCCATCAGGGCGGTGAGATCACCAGTGACGAAATGGCTGCATCAGAGCGTGCCCTCGAACGTGCTATTGCTGTTAAGACCGCTGAACTGAAACGTGGCCTTGCTGGTCTCGCTACGGTCGGTTCGACAGCTCCGTTCGTAGGACTGTTCGGAACGGTTGTTGGTATCATTGGAGCTTTCCAGGCATTAAGAACCAATGAAAATGCCGGTATCGGTGCCGTCGGCGGAGCTATCGCCGAGGCTCTCGTTGCTACCGCGTTTGGTATTTTGGTGGCGGTTCCGGCTGTGTGGCTGTTTAACTATTTCACCAATAAGGTAACAAGTTTCGGTGTTGAAATGGAAAATTCAGCCTCAGAACTCGTGGACTATTTCATTAGGCAGCGGGCAAAGAGCCTACGAGGCTAATCACAGATCTGAGGATCGGATAGGAGAGTTTTGCTATGAGTATGAAGATCGGTGGAACCGATGAATACAACTCCGAGATCAACGTAACGCCCATGGTGGACGTGATGCTTGTGCTGCTGATCATTTTCATGATCGTCACACCGCTTTTACAAGCCGGCGTTTCCGTTAACCTGCCGAGAGACATGATAAGTCCGGATACTGATGAAGAGATTGCAAAGGACACCTCAGTTGTAGTCGCCATTACAAAGGACGGCAGTTTCAATATAGGTAAACAGCAATATCCGATCGACGCCCTGGAAGATGTGATAAAAAGACGCATGGAAGGCAAGACGCCTGAGAAACGCGTCGTTTACATCAAGGCTGATATTGATGTCGATTACGGCAAGGTCGTCCAGGCCATTGATACGATCCGCAAAGTCGATATCGATAAGATAGGCCTCGTAGCCGATAAGAAGAAAGGGGTCGAACCGGCAAAATAGGCTTGAACCCTCGCCATCGAGGGGTCAAAGGAAGAAAAGAAAATGGGAATGTCAACAGGCGGCGGCGACGGCGCCACTCCACATATCAACGTAACACCGCTGATCGACGTGCTGCTCGTTCTGCTGATCATTTTTATGGTGATCACGCCGCTTAAGCCAAGCAAGTTTGAGGCAAAGGTTCCGGCAGAGCCGAAAGATCAGCCGCAGAATGTCAAGCCTAATCCGCTGACACTGGTGGTCGCGATAAGTCGTGACACAAAGGCCATCACGCTCAACAACGAACCTTTTGGCGATGTTTCCGACACGGATAAGCTTACTAACAAACTGCGCGAGGTTTTCAGGGAACGGGAAACCGGTGGTGTTTTCCGTGAAGGAACCAATCAGGTGGAAAAGACATTGTTTATCAAATCACCAAAGTCAGTTCGTTACGGCGAGGTCGTTAAAGTGATCGACGCTGTCAAGGTTGCCGGAGCTGAGCCGATCGGATTGCAGATAGACGATCTAACTGAATAAATTTGCCGAAAAGGAAACGCTGTTCGGATATTGTTTTCCGCCGCGTATTTTCGGTAGCGAATGGAGTCAAATGATGAGATTCTCTCGTTTAGGGTTATTAGCAACTATACTAATTGCCGTATTGGCAGGGACTAACTGCCAGTATTACAACCGCATTATGGCCCGAAAGAATCTGGTTGACGGTTCTAAGGCTTATAAAGATCGAAAGTTCAAAGATGCCGAACAGCTGTTTCGTGACGCGGTAGCTCGTGATCCGAACGGCTCAACCATTGAAGGCAAGACTGCACAGCTTTTCCTGGCCCGAACACTCCATTCGGAGTACATTGGAAACCGCGAAAATAAAGCCTTGGCAGAACAGGCGATCGCACAATACCAAAAAGCTTTACAGTTGGAACCCAAGGATCAGAGTTCATATAAGGCCATTGCCAGCCTTTATGAGAACTTGCAGAAGACTGACGACTGGTTGAAATGGGTTACTGCGCGTTCCGCCAATACTAGCATTCCTCCCGAGCAGCGGGCTGAGGCTCTGACATCGCTTGCAGCCAAGAAAAACACCTGTGCAAACGACATAACCGATACTGAACAGACCAAAAAGAAGGTAACAAAGGATGGCAAAGAGGTCTATCAGTTTGTTAAACCTGCAAGTCCTGAAGAGTTCGAGACGTTGAAGGGTTGTGTTGACGAAGGAACAAAGCTGATCGATCAGGCAATAGTCCTCGAACCTGCCGATGTGAAAAGCGCTACCAGCCTTAATATCAAAGGCTTGTCGGATTCAGAGTTGGCGGCAAAGCAGGACCTCTTGAAGGTTTTTGAATCGGCCAGGTCTTACAAGGCAAGTCTTGTGTTTCAGGCTATGCGTGTAGCTGAAATGGAAGGAAGGACCGCCGACAGAGACAGACTGAAAGACGAAGGTGAGGCCGCTAGGAAGAACTTTCTCGACCTGAGCGATATCGTGAAGAAGCTCGAAACCGAGAAAACCGACCGCGAGGCTGCCAAAGAAGCTGAAAAGAGCAATGAAAAGGCGAACGCTAACGCCGCCGCCCCTAAAAAATAACAGAGATTTTTCTTTTTAACTCAGGCGATGCTCAATTACAATCTAATTGGGCATCGTTTTTTTATTTGAGATGAGACATAAGGACAACTTTAGAAGCCGGATAATGATGCCGCATCGGTAGTTGGCGATCGTATGATTCGTATCGAGGATGTAATAGCGACAGTTGCAGAAAATCGGCCCGGTGCTGATGTTGATCTGATACGCCGCGCTTATCTCTTTTCGGCCCTTCACCATCGCGGCCAAACACGTGCCTCTGGTGAGCCATATCTTGTTCATCCGCTTGAGGTTGCCGAGATACTTGCGGGGATGCGGCTGGATGAGGTTAGCGTCTCAACAGGCCTGTTGCATGACGTTGTCGAAGACACCCTTGTCGATCTCGAAACGATCAGGTCGTATTTTGGCGATGAGATCACTCTTCTTGTTGACGGCCTTACAAAGATCGCCCATATCAGCGACCTGTCGAAAGAAAAGCAGCAAGCCGAAAACGTCCGAAAGATGGTGCTTGCAATGACGACCGACGTTCGCGTTGTGCTGATAAAACTTGCCGATCGCCTGCATAACATGCGGACGATGCAGTATCTCAAGCCCGAAAAGCGGGAACGTATCTCGCAGGAAACGCTCGATATATATGCCCCGATCGCTCACCGGCTAGGAATGGGTAAATTGCGAGGCGAACTGGAGGACCTTGCTTTTCAGAATCTCTATACCGAGGACTACAAGCGTCTTTCAAAGGAAGTTGATGCCCGTCGTCCGGAGTTGGAGGCAACACTGGAAAAGATCAAGACCACCATCGCCGAAAAATTGACCGAGAACGAAGTCCCATTCGTTCAGATCGAGGGCAGGGTCAAGCGTCTTTATTCGCTCTGGAAAAAGCTTAAAAAGCAAAAGATATTGATCGATCAGGTCTATGATCTGATCGCTGCTCGCATTATTACGGAAAATGACAAGAAAAACTGCTATCTCGCGCTCAGTGTCATTCATGACACCTGGACGCCTGTGCCGGAACGTTTTAAGGACTGGATAGCTATCCCAAGAGATAACCTGTATCAATCGCTTCATACGTCTGTTATTGGCGATGGCGGCCTATCGTTCGAGGTTCAGATAAGGACCGAAGAAATGCACCACGTCGCAGAGGAAGGCGTTGCGGCCCATTGGAAATATAAGGAAAGTACTCTTGGCAAAAAAGAAGAGGACGAGGGGCTTGATGAACTGAGAAAAACAGTCGAAAAGCTTCTGCTTCCGCTTGTCGAAAATACTAAAGAAAACGAAGATTCGGCGGATTTTATCGAAACCCTTAAGCTCGATCTTTTTCCCAAGGATGTTTACGCGTTCACTCCGATGGGCAAGGTGATCCAACTCCCGCGCGGAGCAACTCCAATCGATTTTGCCTATGCGATCCACTCGGTTGTAGGGGATACGTGCACCGGTGCCAAGATAAATGGCCGGATCATACCTCTGCGCAGCGAACTCCAAAATGGAGATGTTGTTGAGATCCTGACCACGCCCCATTCAAAACCGTCTGGCGACTGGCTAAATCATACGGTGACGTCGCGGGCTCGCAATCGGATACGTCACTGGATATCGCAGGAACAAAGGGCTGAATCGATAGACATCGGCCGCAAGCTTCTTGAAAAAGAGGCCGAGAGATTTCGCGTTCCGTCAAAGAAGTTCCTTCATAATGAAGCCGAACTTAAACGGATCGCCAATGAATACGGACTTAGTAGGCCGGATGATCTCTTTGCGTCCGTCGGTTACGGAAAAACACTGCCGCGTAATGTACTCGGCAAATTCCTCGGCGCGGAAAAATTTAGTGAACTTGATCCCGACAGGAAAAAAGAAACTCGGCTGAAGACCGGGATGAAAGCCGTTCGTAAATTCATCGGACTTGGTGAGGACGCGATCGTTGTAAAAGGTGTAGATAACCTTCTTATTAACCGGGCAAAATGCTGCAACCCGCTTCGCGGCGAAGCGATCATCGGCTATATCTCGCTCGAGAAGGGAATTGTGGTTCATAACAAACGCTGCAAGAACGTTTCACAATTGATGGTAAACAAAGACCGCATCGTTGAGGTGGAATGGGCGAAAGATGCAGACAAAGAGCAGATACAATCCGTCCAATTACTTGCTACCACTGAAAATCGAACCGGAATGCTCGCCGGCATCACTAATGCCATCGCGGACATTAAGACCGGCATTCGCGACGCACGAGCTAATGTTTCTAAAGATGACATCGGCCTGATCGAGGTCACGGTTGAGGTGTTTGACAAAAAACATCTCGACAAGGTCGTAGGAGCTATCGAGCATGTTCCAGGCGTTATTGCCGTCGAACGTGTTAATGCGTGATCAAAGACCCAAACAAAGCCCGCCTGCTTTCCTTTTTCATCCTAATTTGTTAAAATTCGCCTTTTGCTTGAGTTGTATAGCAAGGTTTTTGTGATGAAAGAAACTGTTACCACGGAAAACGCACCGGGAGCGATAGGCCCCTATTCGCAAGCTGTTAAGGCGGGCGGAATGGTGTTTTGTTCAGGCCAGATCCCGATCGATCCAAAGACCGGTGAATTTGTGTCGCAGGTTGTTAGCGAGCAGACCGAACAAGTACTAAAGAACCTCAGTGAGGTCCTAAATGCCGCTGGAACAAGCTTGGACAACGTTGTTAAGACAACTGTATTTCTCGCTGATATGAATGATTTCGTCGAGATGAATGAAGTGTACGGCAGATATTTTAGCGACAATAAACCGGCGAGAGCGACGGTTCAGGCGGCAAGGCTGCCGCGCGATGCTAAAGTTGAGATCGAATGTACTGCTGTCCTATAACTTAAACGAAAGAAAAGCCAAACGCCTTGAGATCTGGCGTTTGGCAACTAAAACAGTTAGCTGTATCTCAAATAGACTTAGGCGGCTTTGACAATTTTCCCCGATTTTATGCAGCGTGTGCATGCTTTGATGCGTCCGTTGCCGCCGCCGGGAAGTTGCACTCTGACAGGTTGAAGATTCGGGTTGAACCGTCTTCGCGTCTTATTGTTAGCGTGTGATACGTTATTACCAAATTGCGGGCCTTTCCCACAGATGTCGCAGCGTTTTGCCATAATTATTGCCTCTCGTTATTTGCGAGAAATAAAGAGTTTTAAAAAACTCGAAACAAAACTTATAACAAATAACCTTAAGGTTAGTCAAGTTACTGATAATGGATGAATAAGATGAAAATTCTAAATGCAATCATGCAAATTAATAAAAAAGAGATCTTTGGCATAGCCGTAACGGCGATCCTCGCAGCTATTCTCGGAGCATGTAGCGTGCCCGTGGCAAACACCTCCGGCAGCGGATCGGTCGATGCCAATGAAACTGCGGCCAAGGTAAATGGCAAGGTCATAACAATGCAGGAGGTTGACCGTGCCGTGAAACAACAGGCGCAGGGACAGGAAAGCAAATTGTCACCGCTTGAATTGGCGGCAGCGCGACTTCAGGTTCTTCAGGGACTGGTTGAGCAGGAAGTGATGTTTCAAAAGGCGGAAAAGGAGAATATGGTCCCGTCCGAAGAGGATGTTAACGGCGAGATAAACAAACGGAAAGTCGACAGCCGCTTGTCTGTTGAAGAATTTGATAAACAAATGAAACAAGCAGGCCTGGATGACAAGTCGTTCCGGGATTCGGTCAAAAAAGCCCTTGCTATCCAAAAGCTTGTTGACAAGGTCACTAGCCGCATCGAAACCCCTAAGGACCAGGAGATCGCCGACTTTTTTAAGAGTAATCCCGATCTTTTTGTTAGAAAGCGCGGTGTGCGTCTTGCGGCGATCGTGATCGACCCATCTGATGGCGGTGAAGGCGACATGACGCGAAATGAGGTTGAAGCGAGCCAGAAGGTCAAAGAGGTCTTGGCAAAGGTTCAGCAGCCGGCCAGCGATTTTGCTGCTCTTGCACGCGAGTACAGTGAAGATCCGAGCAAACTGCAAGGCGGCGATCTAGGTTACATCAGCGAAGAAGAATTGAAGCAAAATTTCGGAGCTAGTATCTCAGCGGCTTTCATGAACCCGCAGTTCAATATTGGCCAGGTAACAAACATGGTTCCGGTGAACGGTAAGGGTTATATCTTTAAGTTGCAGGAGCGAGTCGAAAAGGAAGAAAACCTAACGCTCGACAGCCCGGACGTCCGCCCGCAGATCAATAAACTATTAGTGGACAATCGCAAGCAGCTTCTTGCCGCATCATATCAGGCTATTGCAATGAACGACGCCAAGATAGAGAACTATCTTGCGAAAAAAGTGGTCGATAACCCAAATGAACTCAGCGGCACGCGTCCGGCGGGTGCTGTTAATGCGAACACCGAATCGAATTCAAACACAGCAGCAGCGAATTCGAACACGGCTTCGAATACGAAGGCGGCTGCTAACGCAAACACCTCGGCAAAGTCCGAGGCAAATACAAAGCCGGCTGACAAACCTGCTGAGGCCAAAAAGCCTGAAGCAGCGAACAAGACAAAATAGTTTTTTCGATGATCGATAGTCGGTTGTCATAAGTTTGGTGTCATGAGCAGTTTTCTGACAACCGGCTGCTGACAGCCGACTACTGTTTTTATGCTTTTCAGACTTTCAGATATATGGAAATCTTACGGCGGGACCGAGATCCTTAAAGGCGTCTCATTCCAGGTCAATCCGTCGGAAAAAGTCGGCCTTGTTGGGCGCAACGGCGCAGGCAAGACAACGGTTTTTCGGATCATAACCGGACAGGAAGGGGCCGATGAAGGTGAGGTCATCAAAATGAACGGCCTTAAACTTGGCCTGCTTGATCAGCACGTCGATTTTGGCGAGGCTGAGACCGTACATACTGCCGCTCTCTCTGCGTTCAAGGAAATTCACGATATCGAAGCCGAGATGCGCCGCCTCGAAAAAACAATGGAAACCGATCATTCCGAAGCGGTTCTCCACAAATACGCTGATCTTCAGACAGCATTCGAACAGGCCGACGGTTTTTCTTACGCCGCTAAAGCTGAGGCAATTTTGCTTGGAATGGGCTTTTCAAATGAAAGTTGGTCTAATGATGTGCGGACACTTTCTGGCGGACAGAAGAACCGATTGGGAATGGTGCGCCTGCTGCTGTCTAACGCTGACGTTATGCTGCTCGACGAGCCGACCAACCACCTCGATGTCAATGCCGTCGAATGGCTTGAAGAATTTTTAAAGACTTACGAAAAAACCTATGTTGTCATCAGCCATGACCGATATTTTCTCGATCGCACCACAAACCGCGTGATCGAAATAGATCGCGGAGTCGCGGTTACCTACAAAGGCAATTACTCGAAATATCTCGAGGAGCGAGAGCTTCGCCGCGAACAGCAGATACGGGAATACGAAAATCAGCAGCAGTTGATCAACAAGACGCAGGAATTTATCCGCCGCAATCTCGAGGGCCAGAAAACAAAGCAGGCAAAATCACGCCGTACTCTTCTCGCGAGAATGGAACGTATCGAGGCCGTCACCAGTGAAAAGTCCGGTGGCAATTTTGGGCTCCGTCAGGTTCAGCGGACTGGCAACAATGTCCTGACTGCTGAGGACCTGACGATCGGCTACGACAAAAAAGTGCTTGCCAGTAAACTGAATTTCTCGCTTCATCGCGGCGATGCTCTCGGCATCATCGGCGGCAACGGCACAGGCAAAACAACGCTAGTCAAGACGATCCTTGGAAATATCCGCGAGCTCGGCGGTAAGATCCACTGGGGAACAAAGGTCAACATCGGTTATTACTCGCAAAACCTCGAAGGCCTTGAACCGCGAAATGAGGTCATACAAGAGTTAAGGCGTGTCGCACCAACTGCCGATAACGGCACTCTGCGAGGTTTTCTCGCTAAGTTCCTCTTTATGGGCGAAGACGTCTTCAAACCTGTCTCAGCCCTCTCAGGCGGTGAAAAGGGAAGGCTTGCTCTTGCCAAGCTGATCTATTCGCAAAAGAATGTGCTGGTGCTCGACGAGCCGACCAATCACCTCGACATTCCTTCGCGCGAATCGCTCGAAAACGCTCTTGAAGAATACGACGGCACCATCATCGCCGTCAGCCACGATCGCTTTTTCCTCGACAAGATCGCGAATCAAATGCTCTCATTCGAATCCGACGGCTCGGTTCTGAATTACGATGGAAACTACACCGAATTTCATGACTGGCGGGAAAGGCAGGAAATAGCAGACGGGAGACAACAGACCAGGCAACAGTCAGAACCGGGAGCGATAGCAACTGAGTCCTTAAGAGAGCCAAAAGCTGAAAGCCCAAAATCCAGAATCAATAACCTCTCAAAAAATCAGATCAACGAACTCCAAAAACGGATCAAGCAGATCGAATCCGAGATCCCAACCCTCGAATCCGAAGCCGCCAAACTCACACAGGACATGGCTGACCCAAAGATCGCTTCTGACTATGCCCGCCTCGCCGAAGTCACACAAAAACTTTCCAAAACCGAAGCCCGGATCAAATCGCTTTATGAGGAATGGGAAAACGCGGCAGGCCAGCTGCAGTAGCGACTGTCATGCAACGCTGATCTCATAGAACCCGCCCTTAGCGAATGGGAATCACTTACCTGTACCGGTACCTGCAGGCTTAACCAATGATCCAACCGTCCGAGTAGGCTCGGCGGAATTGCACGGAATTCGCGGGGAAATACAGCCCTTTGCGAGTTCGGCGACATATGAAAGGCCAAGTTTCGTGAATTTCAGCGCGTGATTGGCATTGTTTCCGCTCTGTAAGAGCGTGTCGCTTGCTGTGTGGATCCACGGATTGTCGTTCCCGATCGGTGCCTCAAACGGGAATGACGCCGGATAACTTCTATTGGTCCATGATGCATGGTCCGAGCAAGCATAGTCACAGGTCGAATTGGTGACGCTCAGAGTAGGTTGGTAGGCTGTGAGCAGGTCACGGATGAACTGGTTCTGAGCGGCATTTGTAAAATCGGTGATCATGACGATATCAAAACCTTGAGTGCCCCTATAATTGGTCATATCGAGCTGCAAAACTCCTACGACATTTGTGTTCGCTGCGCGATATGCGGCTGCGATCGCATTAGAACCTCGCAGGCCGATCTCCTCCGCGGCATATGCCATGAACTTGACAGTTCTTGCCGGACGAAAATGATTCGACATCAGCACGCGGATGATCTCGGTCAGGTTAGCGATGCCTGACGCGTCATCGTCAGCTCCCGGTGCGGACAGTGTCGAACCACCCTGGTTGATCGAATCCTGGTGAGCACCGAGGATGACGACCTCGTCGGGATAAGTGCTGCCGCGAATGGTCAAAACGACGGACGGCTGCGGCGAAATATTAGTCGGATGACTAAAAAACTCGACAGTTGTAAGGTTGTTGCCCCTGATCGCGGTCAGCTGCGTCCATTTGTTCTTTATCCAATTGGCTGACTCGAGTCCGCTCGGCTGGTTGTAACGACGATTTGGGAAAGCAGCAAGGTCAATTATCGTCTGTCTGTTGTCGACTTCACGGGCTGAGGTGAGCAACATATTAACCGAAGCCTGGTTGTCGATCGAATATATGACGGATGGAGCCAGCGGATCAGCCGCGTTCATTCGCTCAACCCATGCGATGGCTTCGGCCTCACTTGCATGATCGACAAATCCGCCGCACTTGTGAAAACTCTTGTGCATTTCTCGCGAAAGGTTTTCCATCTCCTGCTCATCAAGACGCAGGATCGCGATGCCGTTAATGACGCGCGAGATGCGCGCTGTGAGCGACGGCCTGCCGGCAGTTACCTCTATGGAAGAAGCGACAGTATTAAGTTCTGCCGCTTTTACGCTTATCCAATGCTCTACGCCGCGGGCATAGACGCTATTGCTGATAACTGCAAAAACTACGAACGACAGAAAAACGGCAAGTGTTTTCTTAATAACTTGGTTCGACATTGAATTAGTACGCTCCTATAGATCTTTTGATTATACATCAAAACGGAGAAGTTTTGCAGAGATCCGTGCGTCAGCAGGGACTTTTACAGGCAGAGTAACGCCGAGTGTTAAGCTCTCACTTACGTGCGGGCTTCTCAGTCCAATTTCCATCTATCGATCTGTCGGCGATGCCGCAGAATATGGACGATGGCGTGTTCCAGGAGCTGTTCGAGATCGTATGCCGGGCCCCAGTGGACGGTCATTGCAACGGCGGTGATCTCGTCCTCTGGCATTTCCCACTTGCCGTCCAAAGTCACCTCGGTGTAGGCGAGCATCGAATCAAATTCCTTGAGTGCCTCACCTTGTGCAAGCTGTCGCCTCTTCGGCGAGCTTTTCGTGATCAAGAACGCCTCGCGAATGTAGTTGGCGTAACCATAACCGGCAAATACAACATGCGACATCACCGTCTGAACCGAACGGCAATTTTCATCCGTAGTCTTCGAGTCAACGATCCGTGCGTATTGTTCTTCCGTAAGTCCGGCGATAAGCGAACGAAACTCCGCCGCCGCCCGTTCATACTCGTCCATCATCGCGCCGACCGCGCCCTTTCTATATGTTTTGTTCATACTCGTTTCTCGTCTAGAAATAGATCTTAATCTCTCATGGCGGCCATGCAAAGATGTGGCTAAATTGCCTCACCAACATATCTCACTTTGGGCGGTTTACACCGGAAGTTTTTCGCAGATCCAGTCTCAGGATTCCGTCATCGTCGATCACGGGTTCAAGAAATTTTCTTATCCGTTCAAAGTGGATGCCGTAATATTTGCAGAACGGAGCTGCCCATATGATCCTGTTTCGTCCGGTGCCTTTCTTTTTCACAGGAAAAGCATTCTTAAAAGGCCCGCGAGCGGGAAGGACGCCGATCCGGCTGTTGAGCCGATCAAAAAGCAGCCGGACATGATCCGGTTTTCCAAGTTTTTCATAGACGTTCCCGTTCAGATGTATGATACTTCGCGGACTCAGCGTCACGTGCATCCGAGTTTCGCGCGGGATCGTCGGCCCGTCTTCAAATTCTTCCCAGCAGCCTAACATTCATTCAAACCTCCAATGCATGTATTATATATGAAACGCCGTACTGAATGCAAGACTGTCCGATGCAGAAGCCCGCACGGAGTAAGGGCGTCCGTGATCGCTTAGAACGAGCTTACTCCGTGAGGGCTTCTGCAGCCAATAGAACTGATGGTTCGGTTGCAACTATCCGCGCAGTACGCGCTTAAAACCAGGCGTGAAGCCAAAGTTCCGTAGGTTTTAATGAAGCCGCAATTAAACGGTTTTGAGTTGAAAGGAAACAAAAATGCGACAAAATGTCGAAATGTCACACTCGGACTTTCGAAATTTCGCTACTTAACCGCGCCAAAAATGCGGTTGTATTAAACACTAAGATTCAATTCGGTAATTCGGCGCTTCTTTTGTGATGATCACATCGTGGACGTGAGATTCACGCAAGCCTGCGGACGTAATGCGGACAAATTTAGCGTTTGTTTGTAATTCCTCTATTGAACGACAGCCTGTGTAGCCCATTCCGGAACGCAGGCCGCCGACAAGCTGCGTCACCATCTCAGCAACGGTGCCCTTGTAGGCGACTCTGCCCTCGATGCCTTCGGGGATATATTTTGCGTCTGCGACTGTGCCTTCCTGAGAATAGCGGTCGCTCGACCCTTGACGCATCGCGCCGATCGAACCCATTCCTCGATAGGTTTTGAAATTGCGTCCCTGAAAGAGAATGACTTCGCCCGGAGCCTCTTCGGTTCCGGCAAACAGCGAACCTATCATCACGCTGTCGGCACCGGCGGCTATGGCTTTTGCAACATCGCCTGAGAATTTGACTCCGCCGTCGGCAATGATAGGAACGCCAGAGCCTTTGGCTGCCTGAACGCACTCGACAATGGCTGAGATCTGCGGCACGCCTGCACCGGTGACGACCCGCGTCGTGCAGATGGAACCCGGCCCGATGCCGATCTTAACGGCGTCAACACCGGCTTTTATCAGTGCTGTTGTTGCTTCTGCCGTAGCGACATTTCCCGCTATGATCTCGATCTCAGGGAACTTTGATCTCACGCTTTTTATTGCGTTAATGACCCGCGAGCTATGGCCGTGAGCCGTGTCGATAACGATCGCATCGACGCGGGAATTGACCAGAGCTTCGGCGCGTTCGAGAAAATCGCCGGTCGCTCCGATCGCGGCAGCACAGCGAAGCCGTCCAAGCTCGTCTTTTGCGGCGACAGGGAAATTGATCGCCTTTTGAATATCCTTGACAGTGATGAGGCCTTTCAGATGGCCGTTCTCATCGACGACAAGCAGTTTTTCGATGCGATGTTTCTGAAGTTTGACCTTTGCTTCGTCAAGCGTCGTTCCTACTGGAACGGTAACCAGCGGCTGAGGCGTCATGATCTCAGAAACCGGAATGTCGAAACGCGTTTCAAATCTCAGATCCCTGTTTGTGATAATTCCAACCAGCAATCCGTGCTCATCAACCACCGGCACGCCGCTGATCTTAAAGCGGCTCATTATCGCGAGTGCGTCGGAGACGAGCTTGTCCTGATGGATCGTTACGGGATCAACTATCATGCCCGATTCGCTGCGTTTTACTTTATCAACCTCTTCGGCTTGCTGCTCGACTGAGAAATTCTTGTGGATCACGCCGATGCCGCCTTGCTGAGCTAGAGCGATAGCAAGCGACGCTTCGGTCACGGTGTCCATTGCGGACGAACAAAGCGGAATATTCAGATCGATATTGCGTGAAAAACGCGTACGTGTGTCTGCTTCGGCGGGAAGCAGTTCGGAATAGGCCGGAACGAGCAGAACGTCATCAAATGTCAGGCCTTCATTTATTTTGGTGATTTCCATATCTAATAATAAAACAAAAATGCCCGCAAATCACTTCGCGGACAATCAAAAGACATATTTGTAAGAAATCGTTAACGTATAGGTCTGTTAGCGGGTTTCATTGTGTTACCCGTCGGCTTTGGCGGAACTGATACGCTGGCATTTGCCGCAGGTTTCGGTCTTTCGGCCGTAATTTGAGGTTTGGGGCTGAAAGTCACGGGCGTTAACGGCGATGGATTTTCGGCTGTGATCATTCCGCTCGTCCAAATACGTTCGAGATTGTCCTTATTAATATCAAACTCAATAACCGCCGGCCGTCGTGGATTGATTGGAGCAGACGGCAATGTGATAGGTTTACCGTTAATCGCCAACTGCACGAATTCAGCCTTGGAGCGAGCATAACTCAGCTTGAGGCCCTTTTTGGGCTCAAAGACCTTTATCGTGCCAGACATGATCTCGTTGGTGCTGGTGTTGTCATCGACGACCGCCATAAGCGAAACAGACTCATTCACAGCCTTGAATTCAACCTTTACAGTCGCCATTTCCGGTGCCGAAGGAGCAGGTGTTTCGGCGGGAGTTTGATCTTCGACAGGTGAATTTATATTCGCAGTGGTTATATTCGTTTTAGGCTGAGAGTGCGGTTCATCCGGCTCGCTAAGATACCTGACCAGGAACAAAATCCCGCCGATCATGATCCCAAGAATTACGACAGCGCCAATCAATGTAGGAACGATCGAGGATGTCGCGTGATCATCAGTCAAGACCTGCGGTTTGTAGGTCTTTACCTCTTCAACATCATTGCCTTCGGTGTCATTCAGCAGCCTGGCGTAATCCATTAGAGCTTCCTGCTCGTCCACTCCAACGTATTTTGCGTAAGATTTAACAAAGCCACGGTTAAATATCCCGCCAGGCAACGCTCGATAGTCATCATTGTCGATCGACTCGATATAGAGCGGAGCGATGCGTGTCTGTTCGGCTACCTCGCTGATCGGAATGCCTTTCGCTTCGCGGGCCTGACGTAATTTTTCACCCAAGGTCAATGACATTTAAGTATGTTCGTCTCGTTGACTTGAAATATAGCCCTCTAACGCCTTGCATGTCAATTATTCGCCGGACTGTGCCCAGATTTGCGGCAATTGAGGCGGGCCGCATTTTGGTATTGGCAGCGAGATATATTACTATCATTAAGGTAATCCAACTAGTGAGGAGTAATCAATGAGTTTAGAGGCTTTGGGAATGGTCGAGACCAAAGGTTTTGTGGGTGCTGTAGAGGCTGCAGACGCAATGGTCAAGGCTGCAAATGTTAAACTTATCGGCAAAGAATATATCGGTGCCGGATACGTTACGATTTTCGTTCGTGGTGACGTCGGCGCAGTTAAGGCGGCGACGGATGCAGGGGCGGCGGCCGCCCGTCGTGTTGGTGAACTGATCAGCGTTCACGTCATTCCACGTCCGCACGGTGAGGTCGAGCGTGTATTGCCTAAGGGCGGAGCCGTTGGCTACAGCCCGGACAAAAAAGCGCTTCAGGGTGGCGGTAAGCAGCTTGGCGCGGGCAGTGCAAGTTCTGCATCGACGGGCTCAGCAGCAGGAAGCAAGACAAAGGCCAAATAACAAGAAAGAACTACGAATTAACAAGTACGAATTATGATCTTGGCGAAAATCCTCGGTCTTAACTCGTAGTTGATATGGATATGGCTGACAAGGATCTAGTTGCTCAACAGGAAGCACGCGACGCGGTTGAGGCCGCGTCGTTTGCCTTTCAGTCTGTCGCAAAACTGGATCAGGCCAAAATAGATGAGATATGCGAAGCCATGTCACGAGCCGCTCTCGCTGACGCGGCTCGCCTCGGTCAGTTGGCCCACGAAGAGACGGGGTTTGGAAAAGCTGATGACAAGCGGGAGAAGAACCGTTTTGCCGCCGAAGACGTTTGGAATCATTTTCGCAACCTCAAAACCGTAGGTGTTGTTTCCGACACAAAAAGCATAGTTGAGATAGCCAGTCCGCGCGGTGTAGTGGCCGCTATTATTCCTTCAACCAACCCGACTTCCACAGCGATCTTTAAGATCATCATCGCGATAAAATCACGTAATACTATTGTACTTTCACCGCATCCGTCGGCCGCCAGATGTATCGAGGAAACAACTCGCATCATGCGCGAGGCTGCGATCAAACGCGGTTTGCCCGCCGACGCCATCATTTGTCTCACTACCTCGACCATCGAAGGCACCGAGACGCTGATGAAAAACAAAAAGACTGCGGTCATTCTCGCAACTGGCGGCACCGGACTTGTGCGGGCCGCATACTCTTCGGGTAAACCAGCTTTTGGAGTCGGTCCCGGCAATGTTCCCGTTTTTATCGAACGCTCGGCAAATATCGAGAAGGCGGTTGCTGATGTTCTGACTGGAACTTGTTTTGACAACGGAACGATCTGTGCTTCCGAGCAATCGGTTGTTGCCGATGCTCCGGTCGCTGCTGAGGTCAGATCTCAATTCAAAGCGCAGGGCGGACATTTTTTGAATTCGACCGAAGCTGAAGCGGTTGCAAAAGTTTTGCTCACGCCGCAGCGAACTCTCAACGCAGGCATCGTCGGCAAATCTGCAAAATTCATCGCTGATCTCGCAGGCATTTCGATACCCGAAGGCACGCGATGTTTGCTTGCCGATTGTGGCGGCGTCGGACGAGATCATCCGTGGTCTGTCGAGAAGTTGTCGCCGACGCTGGCGTTTTTCGTTGTTGACGGTGTTGAGGCTGGAGCCGATCGCTGCCAGGAAATTTTGCAGTTTGGCGGCATGGGCCACACCGCAGGTATGCACACGCAGGATCGCGAAGCCGCCGTTCGTTATGGTGCTCAGATGCCAGCGGCACGCGTCATTATTAACTCGCCAACGACGCACGGTGCAATTGGATTTACTACCGATCTTGCTCCGTCAATGACACTTGGTTGTGGCTCTTGGGGCGGTAATGTCACATCTGACAATATTTCGCCGCACCATTTAATGGACATAAAACGGGTTGCGTTTGAGACGAAACCGATCAATAGTCATTTGTCAGAAGGCAATAAGCAGAAGGCAGTTAAGGTATCTGCAAGTCAGTCTATTAGAACTCCGCCAAAGCGCGAAGACATCGCTGCGATCGTCGACAGTTTCCTGAGCAAAAAAATTGCCGAGATACCAACTCTTGCTAACGAGCCTCCAAAACCATCGCCACCACCTCCGACAGAAGTGAAGACTATTGTTCACGAGATAACGCCGGAAAATGCGATACAAAAGCCTGTTCCGATCACCACGGTCGATTTTGTGAGTGAAGATGATGTTCGGCGAGCAGTTGAAAGCGGTCAGAAGATATATATTTCGAAGAAGACGATACTTACGCCGTCTGCCCGCGATCTTGGTGAGGAAAAAGAGGTTTTTGCGAGAGTATAGACGATGGCGGAGGCAGTACTGGATAAAGCGACTTGCGAAAGATGCGGTGCAGATGTCCGTGAGAACACGCTGTTTTGTTATAACTGTGGAAATAGTTTTGCTGAGGCTCTAAAGCAGACTAACGGTGCCGTGCCAAACGATATGTCGGACGAAACAAAGTCCGCTCTAGATGATCTGGCCGCGAGATTTAAAATTGAGGAACCCGAATCCTCAGATAAACTTGCGTTAGCGGCAGCGGAGCGAAGAAAATCACGCGTCACTCCGAAACGAAAAAAAGACGAAGTTTGGGAAGGAACAGAAGGGCGTTCCGGCAGTGTTTTTTTGGTTATTTCGTTTTTGATTTTTTTGATGGTCGTTGCGGTCGTATTTATTACTGTTTATTGGAAATAATTTGAGGACGATATGGAAGCACTTGGAATGGTCGAATGTTTTGGGCTGGTTGCAATGATCGAAGCGGCTGACGCAATGGTCAAGGCGGCAAATGTTAAGCTCGTCGGATACGAAAGAATCGACGCCGGCCTGGTCACCGCCATAGTTCGGGGCGAAGTCGGAGCTGTAAAAGCTGCAGTAGATGCCGGTGCGGCCGCTGCACGAAAGATCGGCACCGTGACCGCGACTCATGTCATTCCTCGCCCTCACGGAGAAGTCGATGAAGGAATCCCTGTTCTGCGAACCGGCGAAACTACACGAAAGAAGATCTCCGGCAGCGTACCGGAATAATCGGCTAAGGGTTTTTAGGGCTCGATGGTGTCGGTTGAGGAATTGGAGCGGGTTTCTGCCCTCCACCTTCAGCGGTCCGTCCGGCGCGGGCAATGGCTATTCGTTTGTCTTTGTTTGGGCCGTCTTCGACGGAAACTTTGATGCTTCTATACGATCCATCGCGTTTGTCGTTTGACGGGATATAACCGATCGAATATTGCGTTCTCAATTCATTCGAAATCTCCTTTGCCAGGCCGGGAAGTGCCGCCGTGTTTGCGGGGAAATATGCTTTGCCGCCGCTTTCGGTGGCCAGGCGTTCCAGAAATGCCTTGGATCTAGACTGAGGACTCTTGCCAATGAAACCGCTCTCCTTGCTTAACTCGTCGACGAAGCCGATCACGTAAATTTGCACTTCTGATTCGCGAAGGAGATCGAATAGCTGCTTTTCATTGTAAAAACTATTGCGATCCTCACCATCGGATACCAGGATCAGGGCTCGACGTTTTCGATCTTCCAGTTTTTTTGATCTTTCGTATTCGTCGACATTTTCAACCGCCAGATAAACGGCATCGATAATAGCCGTTTGACCACCTTCAATAAAAAGGTTGTCGAGTGCGTCATTAAGATCGGTCTTATTCGGAGTGAACTCCTGTTCGATGCTGATCTTGTCGCGGCCTACAAACCTAATGATCATTGATTCGTCGTCGGGACGGTTTGTATTTATTAGGATCTTACCTGCCTCGATCACCTTATCTAATTGCTGACGCAAAGATCCGGAATTGTCGATGACAAGCGCGTAATTTGTCGGCACTTCAGATTTTGAGAAAAAATCGATCTGCTGAAGATTGCCGTCCTCAAATATCTTGAAATCCTTCTGCTGAAGATTATTGATCGGACGATTATTGCGGTCTACGACGCGGACGTTCATGTTGACTAGCTCTGTATCGATCTTGATAACTTCATCATCATCTTTAAGCGTTGGCGGCGTAGATTTTGCTGTCGGCGAGGCCACAGGAGTCGGCGGCGGCGTGATCTTGACCACGCCTGTTGCCACAGCTTTTTGCGCATTTACATGTGTTGTAATGAGCAAAGTTGGAACTATAAAAAGGGAAGCGGCTGTGAACGCGATCAGGAACAGGTTTCTTTTCATCTTCAATTTACGAAAGCCTCTAGCGAGAAGTCGGCGCACTGGGCGTCGCATAGTAGCCGTCACGACTCCGGACCGTTAGACGCGGTAAACCTCGCGGAGGTTTGACCTTAACTTTTACTTTACGCCATTTTCCATTCGGTTGAAAATCTTTTGGGGTGTAACCAAGCGAATATTGATGTCGTAACTCCAAAGCGATACGTTCGAACATATCGTCCATTTCGACATCGGTCTGCGGAAAAAAGGCTTTTCCACCCGTCACCGAGCTTAGCTCTTCTAAAAATGCCTCGCCTTGGTTTCCGAGAGTGCTCGCGGTATCGGCACGATCCATGATTCCTACGGAATAGGCGACGATGTCAGATTCCTTCAAAAGGCGACGCACCTCGCCAAAATTGTAACGCGAGTTGTTATCCTGTCCGTCGCTGATAATCAGAAGCGCACGTTTCTGATGGCTGCCGCGCGTGACGCGCTCGACCCCCAGATAGACCGCGTCGTAAAGAGCTGTGTCACTTTTCGGCTGGACCATGGTCAATTTGCGCAAAACCGCATCACCGTCCCTAGTGCGGTCCAGCAGAAGCTGTGCTCGACTATTAAAGCCAATCAGAAAATACTCGTCTGATGGATGGCTCGTTGCTATGAAGCGCGAGAGTGCTTTTTGGGCTTTAAGGATCTTTTCACCACTCATTGAGCCCGAAACATCAAAGAGAATGCCTACCGAAACAGGTGCATCACTGTCGCTGAAAAACTGGATTTCCTGTTCCTGATTGTTATCGATGATCGTGAATGCATTTTTGCCCAGCCCTGACACATATCGGCCAAAAAGATCGGTAACCGTCAAAGTTAATGTTACGAGATCGGTTTTGACCTTGACCGGTCGGTCGGAATCATCATCGGGCGCCACTGTGGGTGAAGGTGACTGACCGAAAACTGACCCGTTCAGAAATGCAAGGGAAAGTAGCAGCGAGATCGCGAGACTCCGTCCGAAAATCGCATCAAACCGCATACTTTCCAACTTGGGCATATTGATCAAAAACGTTCGTCTATATTTTATATACTAAGGAACGAAGCTAAGTTCCGCAAGATATTCTTTTGGATGTGCGGCGACACTACTGGGTTGTTCAAGCGGCATAAAATCATGGATAATGGATGATTCGCAACAAAAGTGAGGCTTTTGCGTGATATAATCCGTAAGTTTGATGCCAGCGATGCGAGCGGGAAGTTCTGGTTGATCGGTCCCGATATCTCCATCGTTTTTCTGACTATATGACTGAATTCATTTGCCGTCTTGGGACGCCTTCGGGCGAGATCATTACTCGCGTGGTGGAGGCCTCGGCCGCCGGCGAGGCTAGAACGCGGCTCGAGAACGAAGGTTTCAAGGTGTTTGCAGTATCGAGCGCTGAGGAAGGACTTTCCGCGGTCCTTTCGTTTGGCGGCAGCAAGAAGGGAAAGGTCAAGCAGGCTGATTTTTTGCTCTTTAATCAGCAGCTTTCGGCATTGCTGCGAGCGGGCATTCCGGTATTGCAGGCAATAGGGCTTTTGAAGACGCGTTCCGCGTCAGCCAACTTACGAACTGTTTTGGGCGACGTTGAGGAGAAGATCAAAAGCGGCGTGCCTCTGTCGGAAGCCTTTGAAGCTCAGGGCCTGTTTCCAAAGATCTACACGGCATCTATTCTCGCAGGTGAGAGAAGCGGAGCACTTGACGATGTGCTTGCACGTTTTGTCGATTATTTGAAACGGAGTGTAGGTGTTTCGCGAAAGCTGCGTGGAGCCTTGGCCTATCCGGCGTTTTTGTTGTTGGCGTCAACAATGATGGTTGCTTTCTTGACTCTTTACATCGTGCCGCGAATGTCCGATCTTTTTAAGAGCCTAAGTGCCAATCGAACGTTGCCGACCGTCACTTTGATGGTGCTTTGGGTGTCGAATGGAATTATTAATAACATTATTTGGCTGCTGCCGCTGCTGATAATTGTTGGCGGGGCATTATTTATTTGGCTAAGAACGGCCAGCGGCAAGCTTTTGCTGCATAAATTTTTACTGCGGATACCTATCGCCGGGCAGTTGATACGCAACATGACAACAGCTCAGCTTTCGCGTTCGTTATCGACCTTGCTCTCGGGTGGTATTACGGTGCCGGATTCGTGGGATATTTCATCGCAGGCTATCAATAACCTTGAGTTGAGGCGCCGCAGCCAGGGCGTTCTGCCGATGATACGAGAGGGCCGAGGCTTTACAGAGGCTCTCGAAAAAGCGAACTGGGTACCCGAGCTCGGCCTCGATATGATCGGGATCGGTGAAAGATCCGGCAGTTTGCGCGAAATGCTCGACGAGGTTGCGACCTTTTACGACGCTGAAGCTGAAGTCAGGCTCGAACAATTTACGACGTTGCTCGAGCCGCTAATTTTGCTATTTATGGCGGGCGTTGTTGTAACTATCCTTCTGGCTATCTACTTGCCGATCATTCAAATGATCTCGTCGGGGCCGGTCGGTGGAAAAAAATAGTATTGCGAAATCATAAGTAAAATGAGTGAACAAACACAGACTAATTCAGCCAACACAACGGCTTCAACTATGGCGGTTGCGGACTTTTTGGATAAGGAACCGCCCGAGGTTGCCGAGGCGAAACAGTTGGCTCGCCGCTACAGATTGCCTTTTATCGACCTGCTGCCGCCCGAAGAGGCGTCGCCGGTCGATCATGACGAACTGGCAAGGATACCGGTCGATCTCATGCTGCGTAATCAGTTCGTTCCACTACGGCGCGAGGGTAATAATTTACACGCGGCGATGGCCGATCCTACCAATCTTCAGCTTCTTGATGAGTTAGAGAATGTGTTGAATGTACGCATCGTTCCTTATGTCGCAACAGCTGGAGCAATCGACGTTGTGTTGCGTAAAGGCGACTCGACTCAGCGAGTGCTTGCTGAGGCCGCTTCCACGTTCAAGATATCGCTCGTTAAGGAGACCGATCAGGGCGAAGAGGTTCTTGATCTCGACAAACTGGCGTCCGACACTGAGATGTCGCCGATCATCAAGCTTGTTGATACGATCCTCTATAACGCTATGGAATCGCGTGCGTCGGATATTCACATTGAAACCCGCGAGCATGATGTGCATGTCAAATTTCGTATCGACGGAGCTCTTTATTCAAAGGTAGATCCGATAGATATTTCCTTTCACCAAACACTGATATCGCGTATCAAGGTCATGTCCGAGCTCGATATTGCTGAGCGGCGCATACCGCAGGACGGGCGTTTTCGCGTGCGTTACAAGGGCCGCACGGTCGATTTTCGTGTCTCGATCATGCCGACGATCTTTGGCGAAGATGCTGTCATCCGTATCCTCGACAAAGAGCAGATCAATGAGAGCTTTAAGAATCTGAACCTGGATGTGGTTGGTTTTGATTACGAGGACATCACGCGCTTTCGTCTTTACATAAAAGAACCTTACGGGATGGTACTAGTGACGGGGCCGACCGGTTCGGGTAAAACAACGACGTTGTACGCGGCTCTAAATGAGATCCGCAATGACGAGGACAAGATCATCACTATCGAAGATCCGGTCGAATATCAGCTTAACGGGATCGTGCAGATTCCTGTAAATGAGAAGAAGGGGTTGACGTTTGCCCGCGGGCTGCGTTCAATATTGCGTCACGATCCTGACAAGGTCATGGTCGGTGAGATCCGTGACGAGGAAACGGCTCAAATCGCTATTCAGTCGGCTCTAACGGGCCATTTGGTTTTTACGACCGTTCACGCGAACAATGTTATTGACGTTATTGGCCGGTTTATCAACATGGGGGTTGAGCCGTATAACTTTGTGTCAGCACTTAACTGCGTTTTGGCCCAACGGCTCGTTCGACTTCTTTGCCCGACATGTAAACGGCCTTACACCCCTAACGAAGACGATCTGAATGAATCAGGTATTCGCCGAGATGAGGTGACTGCCGATCAAGTGTTTTTCCGCAGCGTCGGCTGCGATGCATGTAATCACACAGGCTATCGCGGCCGTTCGGCGATTCATGAGCTTCTGGATATGTCCGACACCATCCGCGAAATGATCATTGAACGTCGCCCTGGCTCGGAAATTCGGCGTCAGGCTGAGAGAGAAGGCTTGTCATCACTTCGTGAATCTGCAGTTAAGAAAGTATTTCTCGGAAAGACCACGCTGCATGAGATCAATCGTGTGACTTTTGTGGAAGAACTCAAGGCATAGAGTTTTTTTGCGTGTCGATGTGGCTGGGAAAGGATTAATAATCTTTTGATCTAATCTGTATTAATCCGCGGCCAAGATTTCTTGATAGACCGCAGGATCGACATTTCCGCCGCTTACCACGACACAGACCTTTTTACCACGGAATTGTTCGGCATTCAGCATTAGGGCGGCCAGCGAAAGGGCACCCGTCGGCTCGCATTTGAGGTTGGCGAGATTGAAATAGAGCCGAACGGCATCGGCAATGGCTTCATCGGGCACTTCAAAGATATCGGTTACATCTTTCTTAATAATTTCCCAGTTCAGATCGCCAAGAGATATAGTTCGGGCACCATCGGCGATGGTCATCGGCTCCGTCTCGTTCCTAATGATGTAGCCGGCTTTTAGAGATTGAGATGCATCATTTCCATGTGATGGCTCAGCGCCAAATATCTGTGTTATCTTATAGTTAGCCTGCAAACCTAATGTGATGCCTGAGATCAAGCCACCACCCCCAACTGGTACAATGACGGCGTCAATGTCTTTTGCAGCAATCTCGTCGCCTAGCGTCGAGTTGCCTTCGATGACGAATTGGTCGTCGTAGGCGCTTGCGAAATAGGCGTCGGGCATTTTTGATGCGAGCTGTGCGACTCGCTCATTACGGCTGATCTTTGAAGTGTCAACGAGATCGGCCGTGGCACCGTAACCTCGAACTGCCTCGATCTTGACCTGTGCTGACATTTCAGGCATGACGACGGTGCATCTTTTCCCCAGCAATTTGCAGGCGTAAGCCAGCGCCTGACCAAAATTTCCTGATGAAGCGGTCAATATCTCGTCCTGCTCGACATTCAACGCGAGATTGTAAGCTGCACGGAACTTAAAACTGCCAGTGTGCTGAAAAGTCTCGCTTGCGATAGTTAGATCGAGGCCGAGATGATCACGCAGTTTTGCCGATTCGATAAATGTGGCAGGACGAATTGCGTCGATAAGCGATCTCATCAGGAAAATTTCACCACAAAGGCACAAAGAACACAAAGAGATGCCTTAGTGTCATTTGTATCTTTGTGGTAAAACTCTCTTATGGAAAAAGCACATTTTGGAATGATCGGCCTTGGCACTATGGGACGCAATTTTCTCCTTAACATAGCCGAGCATGGCATTAGTGGTGTCGGTTTTGATCTCGATGCCGGCAAGCGAGAGATGCTTTTGAAAGAAGGAGTTGGAATGCATGTCGATGTCGGCAGCGATATGGTGGATTTTATCGCCAAGCTCGAATCACCGCGAAACATTATGATGCTCGTGCCCGCCGGGCCGATCGTCGATTCGGTGATCGCCGATCTGCTGCCGCATCTAGAAAAGGACGATCTGATAATTGACGGCGGAAATTCGCACTTTACGGACACGGATCGCCGAATCACCGAACTGGACTCAAAAGGCGTTGGATTTATGGGCATCGGTGTGAGCGGCGGCGAAGAAGGTGCTCGTCATGGAGCGAGCATCATGCCGGGAGGACGGCGCGATTTTTATGACCGCGTCGAGACAACTTTGCAGGCAGTTTCAGCAAAAGTTAATGGTGAGCCTTGCGTTGCCTATATGGGTGATGGCTCGGCAGGACATTTTGTCAAGATGGTTCACAACGGCATCGAGTACGGAATGATGCAGCTTATCTCAGAGGTTTACGATTATATGAAACGCGTGCTCGGAATGAGCGACGACGAGATCAGCAAGACCTTTGGCGAGTGGAACAATGGCGAGTTGAATTCCTTTTTGATCGAGATCACGGCGACGGTGCTTGCAAAAAATGACACCGAAACAAACAAGCCGCTTGTCGAAATGATCCTCGATACCGCTGGTCAAAAAGGCACGGGCAAATGGACCTCTCAGGCAGCGATGGATCTCGGCGTTCCTGTGCCGACGATCGATTCCGCAGTTTCGATGAGGCAAATATCTGCTCAAAAGAAACTGCGCAGCGAGATTTCACTTAAGTTTGAACAGGATCTTACCGCACATCATTCGACTCTTGCTCCGGTGGATCTGGAAGGAGCTTTGCTTTGTGGGTTTTTGCTTACTTACGCGCAAGGCTTGTCTTTGCTGACACAGGCATCGGTCGAAAAGAGCTTTGGTACGGACATCGGCGAGACCGCGAAAATATGGCGCGGGGGTTGCATCATCCGCTCGGCATCACTCGTCGAGATCAGAGAAGCCTACTCTAGAAACCCACAACTGCAAAGCCTCTTGCTCGACGACAAGATCGCCGCAAAGATCAATGGCCACTCGTTCGCTTTGCGAAAAATGGTCTCAGCCTGTGTCGGCCACGGTATTCCGGCGATGTGTTTGTCTTCGGCATTGGCATACTTCGAATCCTTTCGCACAGAACGCTTAGCAGCAAACCTGATACAGGCGCAACGGGATTTTTTCGGCGCTCATACTTACCAGCGAACTGATAAAGAAGGGACGTTTCACACTTCGGATTGGGAGAAGTAATCGCACACGAAGTACACGAAAATCACGAAAAAAGAATATGATGTTTTATTTCGTGCTTTTGCTGTGTTTAGTGGGCAATAATTTAGACGATCTCCCAGGCGTGTTCGGCTTTGAGCAGTTTGCTCATTAGTGAGGCGTGTACGCTGTGGCCGCTTTTTTGGGCGGTGATTTTGCCTTGGATCGGCATTCCAAGTAACGCGAAATCTCCGATGATGTCGAGTATTTTGTGCCGAACGAATTCGTCGTCGAAGCGGAGTGGTGTTTCGTTCAGCATACCGTCATCCGTCAGAACAATTGCATTTTCGAGCGAGCCGCCTAGCGCGAGGTTGGCTTTTCGTAGAGTTTCGATCTCGTGTGTGAATCCAAAAGTGCGCGCCGAGGCTATCTCTTTGCCAAACGAGCCGTTCTCAAACACAAAATTCAACCGCTGACGCTCGATAAACGGGTGGGGAAAATCGATCATGCAGTCGATCTCGTAATTTTCCGACGGCTCGACAGACATCTTTCTGTCGCCGATCTCGACCTCGATTTTTTCGAGAACTCTCAAGACGTGTCGTCGTTCATTTTGTTCAATGACTCCTGCCTTTGCGATCAATTCCAAAAAATCTTCGCTCGAACCATCCATTATCGGTATTTCGATATTGTCTAACTCAATAAAACAATTATCGATATCGGAGCCTCTGAGTGCAGATAGCAAATGTTCGCATGTAGAAAGCACAACACCGCGCCGCATCAGCGTTGTCGCGTATGAGCAATGTGAGATGTATTCAACCGATGCGGGAATCTCAAAATTATCAAGATCAGTGCGTACAAAGATATAACCGGTGTTTGCTGGTGCGGGCCGCAAAGTCATGTTGACCTCGACTCCGGTGTGCAGCCCGACGCCGCTGACACTGATCGCCTGGCTAAGGGTAGTTTGATTGATCGTCATCTCAATGGCTTTATTACAATAATCGTGCCAGCACCGAAGATTGGTCTTTACAATGAAAATGACCGCTCAGTCGGTTCTTTTGTCGCAAATACGCCACAACGCCGTGGCAGAATTTACTATTTACGCCTCACCATTTACAATTTATCTTTACCTAAGTTATGGCAATCGAAACCGCCGGTCAAAAAGCCGCGAAAGTTACCAAGATACGCATCGAGAATGCGTCAACGATCACACTGCCGAAAAACGTCGATGGCAGTATCAACAAGGTGCTCGATTTTTTACCTATTGAGCAGTATCGCGGCATCGAGAAGATCAAGCTGGTCGATTTTATTAACGACCCGCGTCTTAAGAATATGGATGTGCCATTGAAAGGCGATCTACCTGGCCTTTATCATCCGCGTCAGGGAAATCAGGCCCCGTGGATGGAGATGTCGATGGGGGCCTTGCTGATGCCGACTGAGAGCTTTGTAAAAAAATTCATGGCGAAAAGTTCTTTCAAGGGGAATCTTGCGGGGCTTCTATTCTCGCTTGTCGGGCAGCATTATTTTCTGACGCAGAAGCATTCGGTAAAACGCGGCAGCCTCGAACCGCAGGTCAGGCAATACGCCGAGAAAAACCTCAAAGCCTGGAGTGAAAAGCAAGCTGAAGGCAGTTGGCGTGCAAAACTTTTCAAACCGTTCCGCCCATATCTAGAACGTTGGGCAAAGTGGCTAAATAAAAAAGCTGCTGAGGCTCAAAAATAAAATAATATGAACTATTGGATGGTGAAGCAGGAGCCTACGGCGTATTCGTGGGATGATTTTGTGAAAGACGGTAAGACCGATTGGACCGGTGTGCGCAATTTTAAGGCACGGCTTTTTCTCAAACATATGAAGAAAGGTGACAAGGTCTATTTTTATCATTCGGTTGTTGGTAAAGAGATCGTTGGTATTGCTGAGGTTTCAAAGGAGGCTTTTCCTGACCCGACCGACACTGCGTGGCACGCGGTCGAATTGAAGCCGGTGAAACCTTTGAAAAAGGTGGTTACGCTCGAGGCGATCAAGGGCAATAAAGCGCTGGCGAATATTTATCTCGTCCGCCAACCGCGATTTTCTGTTATGCCGCTTACTAAGGACGAATATGAAGAGATACTGAGCATGTCGAAATAAGAGCACACTATGCTAAAAGACGCCGTAGCCTATTACCACGAACTTCTAAACGACGCTGAACTTGCGTCCGTCTCGCAACAGTTGCTTGACGAAGGGTTGGAAAGCTCGAAACTTATTTTCGGCGGGCGTCGGTTGACACCTTATTTGAGGCCGCATTTTGTAACACATGGCGACTGGTCAAAGATCGTTACGACATGCGAAGTAGTTTTTGGGGCGCTGCAAAAAGTAAAGAATGCTGCAATTGAAAGCGACGAGATCCTCGATGAACTTGGAGTAACTGAGATCGAACGCGAATTGGTAAAGATCGATCCGGGCTATGAACATGTCTCGCCAAACGCGCGGCTTGATTCATTTTTGACTGACAACGCTTACAGCTATGTCGAACTTAACGGTGAAAGTCCGGCAGGCGTGGCTTATGCCGATTCGGCGACGGCGATCTTTGAAACTCTGCCAGTGATGAAAAAATTTGGTGAGAGATACCATGTCAGTATTCTCGAAGGTCGATCTAAAATGCTTGAAGTGCTGCTTCGATGTTACGAAGAATTTCTTGGCCGCAAGCCCGACCGTAAGCCGGTCATCGCAATAATCGATCTAAAAGACCTGCCGACGTTGAAAGAATTTGAACTCTTCAAAGAGTATTTTGATTCGCAGGGATACACGTCGATCATATGTTCGCCGGATGAATTAGAATTCAATGGTTCGCGTCTCTCGTGCAACGACATTGAGATCGATATTGTTTACAAACGGCTGTTGGTCAATGAATATCTGCCGATCATGGATGAGCAGCCGGCTTTGCTCGAAGCTTATCGCGCAGGAACTATATGCATGGTCAATAGTTTTCGAAGTAAACTTGTCCATAAAAAGGCGATCTTTGCCGTGCTGACCAATGAGAAATATTCGCACCTGTTCAATGGGGACGAATTAAAAGCCATCAGCACTCATGTGCCCTGGACGCGAAAGGTTCGCGAAGGACATACGGAAAAACACGGTGAATCTATTGACCTCATCGAATGGACGCGCTCGAATGCGCAGAAATTAGTGCTAAAACCAAATGACGATTATGGCGGCCACGGCATCTATATCGGCTGGAACTCTTCGCGATCTGAATGGGACGACGCGATCAAGCAGGCTTTGGCAGATGGCGATTATCTTGTGCAGGAACGAGTAAAAACCGCCAAAGAACAATTTCCGATGTTGACCGACGACGCTGGGAATTGGGAAATGACTGAACAGCTCGTCGACCTTGATCCACTGCTTTTCCTTGGTAAAGTTGGATCGGCATTCACGCGGTTGTCTTCAACGGAATTGGCAAATGTCTCGTCCGGTGGTGGAATGGTGCCGACGTTTATTATCTCTGAAAAATGAAACTTTCCCAGAACAGGTCACGCCTACGACTCCTTACGGACGAATACCTGCGCCTTGAGAAAAAGCTTCTTCTTGGCGGCGGGCCTTCGAAAATAGAAAAAATTCACGCTCAGGGCAAACTTACTGCACGCGAACGCATAGATCTGCTGCTTGATAAAGATACTTACCGGCAAGAGATCGGGCTGCTTGTGGCTTATGACGAGTACGACGGTGCGGCGCCGGCTGCAGCGGTCGTTACCGTTGTTGGTAAAGTGAAATGCAGAGAATGCGTTGTCATAGCCAATGACGCGACCATCAAGGCTGGTGCGTGGTATCCCGAAACGATCAAAAAGATCCTGCGTGCGCAGGAGATCGCGATGCGCAATCGCGTGCCGATCATTTATCTCGTTGACAGTGCTGGTGTAAACCTGCCGTATCAGGGCGGTGTGTTTCCCGGTCAATATGGGGCTGCAAGAATTTTCTATTATAACTCGATCATGCGGCATTATTTGAGGGTTCCGCAGATAGCAGCCGTTATGGGAATGTGCGTTGCAGGCGGTGCATATCTACCTGCTTTGTCCGATGTGATTCTTATGGTCGAAGGCACTTCGTTCATGGGCCTCGGCGGAGCAAATCTTGTAAAAGGCGCGACTGGGCAGACGATCGACAACGAAACGCTGGGCGGTGCCATGACACACAATGCCGTTTCAGGTGTTGCTCATTACCGGACAAAAAATGATAAAGAGTGTCTTGAGAAAATTCGTGAGCTGATCACAGAATTACCAGAAAAAGAACCGAGCAGAGTTTCGGTTGCAAAGGTCAAAAGTCCAAAAGCCAAGATAGAAGATCTTTACGATTTGTTTCCCTCAGACCACCGTGCACCGTATGATATGCACGCTTTGCTGAGAAATTTTCTGGACGACGGGGATATTGACGAATTCCAAGCTGATTTTGCGAAAGAGATGGTCTGCGGTACGGCTCGTATCGGTGGAATTCAGATCGGTGTCATTGCCAACTCTCGCGGAATGTCAAAAGGCAAGCCAGGCTCTCCACCGCGTTTCGGAGGTATTGTCTATACCGAATCCGCCGAGAAAACAGCGTATTTTATCGAAAACTGCAACCGTCACGATACGCCATTGCTGTTTGTGCAGGACGTGTCGGGCTTTATGGTCGGTGCCGAAGCCGAGCACAGCGGCATTATCCGTGCTGGTGCACGCTTTGTCGAAGCAATGGCGACAGCCAGAGTGCCCAAGATCGTGCTTACAGTCAATCATGCTTCCGGAGCTGGCTATTACGCAATGGCGGGCCAGGGTTTCGATCCCGACTTTATTTTTTCCCTGCCTACCGGTCGTATGGGAGTTATGGAAGGCGACAGTGCCGTTCAGGCTATATTCGGAACTCAGCTCGAAAAGCTCAAAAAAGAAGGGAAATCTCCCAACGATGCACTCACAGCAGAAATGGACAAAGTCCGAGCAACCTATGACCGCGAACTTGACGCCAAACATGCAGCCGCACGAGGGTTGGTCGACGCCATCGTCACACCCGATGATGTTCGCGAAGCATTGATCCTTTCACTCCAAACTTGTCTTAATACATCCACGCCGCACATAGGCGCGTTTGTGTTGCCGCCTTTATAAGAGCCAATAGAAAAGCCCGTAAACATTGTCTACGGGCTTTATGATTAAGATCACAGAGGTGATTAGTAGCTTCGGCCACCGTAGCCGCCGCCTGATCCGCCGCCGTAGCCACCACGTCCGCCGCCGCGATTGCCGCCGCGATTACCACCGCCACCGCGGCCGCCTTCGCCTTGCGGTTTTGCCTCGTTGACTTTTAGCTGACGTCCATCGACCTCTTTGCCGTTAAGCTCGGAGATAGCTGTTTCGCCGTCTGACTGGTTTTCCATTTCGACGAAACCAAAACCGCGTGAGCGGCCTGTTTCACGATCTTCGATAATGTTTGCCGAAGCGACTGGTCCGACGCCGCCAAAAAGTTCCAAAAGATCTTGATTGGATGTGTTAAAAGATAAGTTTCCTACGTAAAGTTTCATTTTATTTTCCTTCCCACGCTTTCGGGGATGTCTGCAGAAGTGCGATGCGAATGGCTGATGCCGGTGCGCACTCAAAAAACGCTGAGAGCTACTTCCTATTCTAATAAAGGCCTGCTCTCAAGACTTATCCGAAAATCGTTAAGGCGAAGCGCGTCACTCGACGCGAGAGAAGGTGTTAACGATATGAATGATAGCACCTCGGTCTTAAAACACCTAGCGGAAAAACTTACAAACAAAGGTTGGTCTCCTGCTTGCCTCATAAAAATCGGCGCAGTAACATATCGAAAATAAACAACGGGTGGTGAATATGATTACTGCATCTGCAAAAGAGACGAATGATTTTATTCTGCGACAACCTCGTCCTGACGACGCACAACGACTTGGTGAAATCTGTTATGAGGCATTTAGGGCCATTTCCGAGTCACACGGGTTCCCACCCGATTTCCCATCTGTCGAAGCCGCTGTCGGGCTGATGACGATGATGACATCGGTGCCATTCGCTTATGGTGTCGTTGCTGAGAATGGCGAAGGGACTATACTTGGCAGCAACTTTCTTTGGGAAATGGACGCGGTGGTTGGCGTTGGACCGATAACGGTCGATCCGGCTGCTCAAAACTCCTCGGTCGGCAAAGCGATGATGAAAGACGTGATCCGTCGCGGCGATGAAAAGGGAGCGCCGTCGATCCGACTTGTGCAGGCCGCATTTCACAATCGCTCGCTTTCGCTATACACAAAACTAGGTTTTGATACGGTCGAGCCGCTTTCGCTGATGCAAGGGCCGAAGATCGGTGCTGAGATCGAAGGTTATCACGTGCGTCCGATGACCGCCGAAGACCTCGACGGCGTCGAAGCCGTCTGCCGCCGCGTTCACGGTATCTCACGTCGCAACGAAGCCGCCGGTGCCGTTCAGCAAGGCAACGCAAAGATTGTCGAACACGGCGGCCGCATAACTGGCTACACGACTGTGCTTGGGTTTTTTGGCCACACGGTCGGCGAGTCGAACGAAGATCTCAAAGCTCTGATCGCCGAAGCCGAAGTCTTTGCCGGAAACGGTTTTCTGCTGCCGACACGCAACAGTGAATTGATGCGTTGGTGCTTTGATCACGGTCTTCGCATCGTCATGCCGCTTAATCTGATGAGCAGAGGCATCTATCAAGAACCTCGCGGAGCTTTTATTCCGTCTGTGTTGTTTTGAAGCATTCAACACGTTGTATCGTTCCATCGGTGCTTGTTGAGAAGACAAATTATGAGATTGCAATTGTTACCGCTTTATTTTTTCCTGCTGTTTTTGCCAATAAGTGTTATTGGACAAGAAACCCTTTCAGGCACGGCACCGAAAATCATTAGCTCATCTGAGTTCAAAATGCCCGAAACTGCTGAGAATGTGGGAATCGATGGGACATTAGTGGTTGCTATCTCATTGGACAAGACGGGCCGGGTCAAGTCCGCTGAGATTATCGCTGGTCCCGCGTGGCCTTGCGGAACAAATCCAAAAAAAGAAATAGACGAATTGAAGAAAGCGGTCAGGGATAATGTTATGATCACTCGATTCTCACCGGCGATCATGAAAGGAAAGCCTCAGTCGAGTGACCTGCGAATAAAATTTGCAGTTGGGGTGGCATACAAGTTGTTGTTGGAAAAGCGTGAAACCGAGGAAGGAATAAGGAACGGCACTATAAAGCAAGTGAATGGCGGAGTGCTGAATGGCCGAGCAACATCTCTTCCCAATCCTGACTATCCTGGTGAAGCAAAATTGGTTCAAGCCAGTGGATCGGTCCCAGTGGAAGTTCTCATTGATGAACAGGGAAAAGTAGCACGAGCAGGTGTAACGGGCGGACATTCGACGCTCCAAACCGCCGCCCGAAACGCAGCATGTTCGGCAAAGTTTGCACCTACGATGCTTTACGGCCAACCCGTAAAGGTATCAGGTTTTATTTCGTACAATTTTACTCCGTAATTGTTTTGCGACTTTAAGGCTCGATCTAAGGCTAAAAGGCGACGAACGCAAGTGCAAAAGGCTAAATCTTGTTCACACTTACGATCATTTTGTCGAGATTCTGCTCCGCGAAATAGGAGTGTGTGATGTTGGACGCCTTTGAAAGGATCACAGCTTCGTTAGCGGTATCAGCCTTTGAACTTGCTCCGGCCTCCTTTAAGACAAAGAAACGCAGGCCTTCGTCTTTTAGCTTGCCAAGCTCGGAGATCATCCAACTGAGCGCGAGAAAATAATCGCGGTTTAACGTAAGCACATAACGATTGGCTCCAACAGCAGGCATCTTATTGAATGGTGAATTTACGATCTCAGGGGTCAGGTATTTTTTGATGTTCTTGTCTTTTGAGGACGTTGTTGTTAGTTGAATACTTCCCTGAAGTGCCTGCGGGTAAATGCTGAGCCAGCGGAGTTTACGGCGAAGCTCATGAACCTGTGTTTCGAGCTCGGTAAAGCCTGATTCATAGGTTTTTGCAAACTCGCTTATGTTCTTGATCGACTTTTGATAATAGGCTTCGATGGCCTTCATTTCGGCTTTGTCTTCGAGCCAGTTGGCGTTGCGGAGCTTCTTTTGTATTTTGCTTATACGGTCGGCTTTTTTGCCGATCCAGTTCTTTTCTATTAGCAACTGGTTTAGCGACGCGGCTTTTTCCTGGGCTTTCGACTGAGCAAATGTGGCGTACTTTGTGGGTACATTTTTATCTGCTGCAAACTGCTTGCCAAATCCGTCGAAATAATCGATGGCTCCGAGGCCGTCTTCGAACAGTTTGAAGTGCTCCTCAAGCTTGCCGAATTTCTTTTTGTTGTGAAGGCCGCTGTAGAGTTTGGCGAGGCCTTCGAGCATGAAGAGCGGCGTGCGAGCACCATTTTGGTAAAGGTATAGAGCCGCGTTTGGTTGTTTGCCCGATTCGTGCTAAAGCTTTTCGTGTTGTTGCAGGTAGAGGGTGAATCTTGCGGGCCCGTTGATCTTATATTTATTTTGAT
>CAZGSC010000005.1:0-47562 GCA_964528325.1 uncultured Chloracidobacterium sp.
CGCATTTCGCCGACCAGCACGATGTCCGGGTCCTGACGAAGCGCAGTCCTAAGTGCAGCTCCAAATGAGTGCGTATCTGCCGCGACCTCACGTTGATTTACAACACAGTTCTTGTGGTTGTGAAGGAATTCGATCGGGTCTTCGATAGTTAGAATATGGTCATGGCGATCCATATTGATCTTGTCGACCATTGACGCCAACGTCGTGGATTTGCCGGAACCGGTCGGGCCCGTAACAAGGATCAGTCCGCGAGGCTTTTTGCACATGTCTGCAATGATCGGCGGCAATCCGAGCGCGTCGAATGACTTGATCTCATAAGGAATAGAACGAAAAACCGCGCCGACCGCGCCTTTTTGGTTAAACAGATTAGCACGAAAACGCGACATTCCTTTTAAGCCAAACGAAAAGTCGAGCTCGAGATTTTCCTCGAAGCGGTGTTTCTGGGCATCCGTAAGAACCGAATATGCTAATCGCTTGGTATCTGACGGCGAAAGCTGTCCATATCCCGGTAGCGGTGAAAGATGTCCGTGCACACGCACCTGAGGTGCGGAATGCGTTGAAAGGTGAAGGTCCGATCCACCCATATCGGTCATCTTTCTGAGAAGATCGGGCAGTGTGACGGACGATTCTACCGTTGTTGGTTGTTCGTAGCTCATAATTTTTTTTATGGGAGGATCAAACTTAAGGTGACTAAGGTTGTACGGCAGCCCTCTGTGTCGGACGCACGCGATTCTTGAGCGAGTTGATGACCTTTTCCGATTCCTCGGCAAGACGTTCGGTTTCCTGAACCGGCGAGTTGGTCATAACGCTGTAGATCAGTCCGTCAACCTCGGTGAAGTAGAACATACGAGACTGAACGCCTCCGCTCTTTGACTGTGACTGAGCAGCAACGACATATACGGTCTGCCCCGCAATATCTTTCTGATAATCGTTAACGACCCAACCGTTTTCCTTGACCATGCGATCGATCACATCACGGCGAAGCTGCGTCGTGGGCACCCCGCCAACGGTCTTTCCGTGTCCGCTATCGATGCGCATCGACGACGGACCGACAACCGAGATCGCGGCTGATCCGATCTGGTCACCCGACGAATTATCAACGCGAAATTGTAGTTCGCTTGCAGTAGAAGCCGCTGGTTTCCAACCTGCCGGAGCCGGGTCGCCCGAGGGCAGCGTTGCCGGTGCGGAAGTGTCAGCCTTCTTCGTGGTTTTAGGCGTCCGAGCTCCCGCTTTCGAAACTGGTTTATCTTGCGTTACCACATTATTTTCGTTGGATCTCTCCTGTGCCAGCCGCATCTGACGAAGCCGAAGCGCTCGTTTTGCCGCCTGGAGCGCACGTTTGCGCTTCATGCGGGCACGATACTGACGCCACCACTTCTTAGAATATTTCTTATACTTTTTGGCGTATCGTCGATGCTTCGGAGCTGATTCAGCCTGAGCCTGCTGTGTGGCAAACGGAATGATCGTGCCGATGCCGATCAATACCGCCAAAAGTAATGCTATTGCCCTAACAAACATATTTCCTCCAAATTAAATAACCGTTTCCTTAACTACTTCTTCGATAGTGGTGATTCCCTCGCGTATCTTGTATAGTCCCGACTCGCGAAGCGTGATCATCCCGAGTTCGATAGCTTTTTTCCTTAGTTCCATCGCACTGGCGCCGATGATGATGAGTTCGCGCAATTCGTCGGTAACTTCCATCACTTCGTACAATCCGACGCGGCCTTTGTAGCCTGTGTTGTTGCACGTTGAGCATCCCTTGCCTTTGTATATCTTGAGAGCTGCGGCTTCTTCTTTTGAAAAACCGATCTCAACCAAACCCTCGGGCGGCAGATGAACCTCTTCTTTACAATCGACACAAATACGACGAATCAGTCGTTGAGCCTGAATGATATTCACACTGGTAGCGACGAGGAACGGTTCGATACCCATGTTAACGAGACGCGAAACCGTTGACGGTGCGTCGTTCGTATGCAGCGTCGAAAGCACAAGGTGACCAGTCAACGCAGCTTTGATGGCGATCTCGGCAGTTTCAAAGTCGCGAATTTCGCCGACGAGAACAATGTTTGGATCCTGACGAAGAAATGACCGAAGCGCGGCGGCAAAGTTTAGTCCGATCTGTTCCTTCATCTGCACTTGGTTGATTCCCTGCAGATTGAATTCGACCGGATCTTCAGCCGTCATGATGTTCGTCTCGTTCGTATTCAACGCCTGCAGCGCCGAGTACAGGGTATTCGTCTTACCCGAACCTGTAGGGCCTGTGACGAGCACCATTCCATACGGATTGGCAATAGCGCGTTTGAATTTATCGAGACTCGCCTGCTCAAAACCAAGTTTGGTCATGTCGAGCATTAGTTTGTCTTTATCAAGCAGACGAAGCACAACCTTTTCGCCAAACAATGTAGGCAAGGTCGATACACGAAAATCGAGCTCTCGCGACCGGTTGTCGATCTTGACCTTGATCTTAATACGCCCATCCTGCGGCAGTCGCTTCTCGGAAATGTCGAGTTTCGCCATGATCTTGAGACGCGAAATAAGCGGATCGCGTATCTTCATCGGCGGATGCATCACATCATAGAGAACACCGTCGATACGAAAGCGTATGCGAAAATCTCTTTCATATGGCTCGACGTGAATGTCCGATGCGCCGCGGCGAAGTGAATCAACCATCAAAACGTTTACAAGCCGCACGACCGGAGCATCCGCGCTTGCACGAGCCAGAGCAGCCAGATCGATCTCGTCATTTTCCTCAACAAGCTCAAAATCTTCGCCGTCGTGCGCACCAAATTCAAACCTGTCGAGAGAAACATCCAGGTCAGAATCATTAAGCCGTTCGCCTACCGCGGCGAAACCATTTGAGCCTTTCTTACCTTTACCGTTATGACCGTTCTTGCCGTTGCTCGATGCTATCTTTTCGGCTTCGACTGCGAAGGCGGCATCGAATATATCGATCTCGCTTGATCCACTATAATATTTTGCTATCGCCAACTGGATCGACGTCTCGGACGCGATCACCGGTTCTACATTAAGTCCGGTCATGAACTTAATGTCGTCCATCGCAAAGACGTTGGTCGGGTCGGCCATCGCCATCGTTAGCGTAGCTCCTACCTTGGAGATCGGCAGGACCATGTATTTGAGGGCGACCTCTTCCGAAATAAGCTTGATGACGTCCTTTTCGATCTGGAAAAGATCGAGGTTGATCGACGGCACACCGTACTGCCGAGACAAGACAGCCGTAACCACGTCGTCAGAAACGTGGCCCAGCTTTACGAGATTTGAACCCAGACGACCGCCGTTTGCGCGCTGGTATTCCAGAGTCTCACGCAGCTGCTGAGAAGTAATCAGATTTTCGCGGACAAGAATTTCCCCAAGTTTTGCTGACATTTGGTGTGGTGTGTTCCCTTAACTAAAACTCCGGCCTTTAGGAACGGGCATTGAATAGTTTTTAGCAGGTCAATCTGACTGAGAGGTAATTAGAAAACGATGATAAACATCGTTGACACTTAATAATACATTGTTTAATTTCCAAGTGTCAACAATTCTTTTGAAGGATTTAAAAATCGGTCAGAATGACTCAAATGGCAAGAAAGAGGCGGTACATTTAACATGTACCGCCCTTTGATCAAATGGGAGTTGTTCACTAATTCCACAAAGCGGAAGCGATCTCGGTGAATCCATCAGTCGTGGATATAACTAGAAGAAGGTTGGTCTGAGAAACCAATAGTCATCACTATATACCTGAACCAGCACTCTCTACAAGAAAAATTTTCTCCACCACCCAAAAACACTTTTCAAGAATCCTATTCCGGCGGCGCCATGTCTTTTTTGAGTTGGACAATGAACGACCTGACAGCGGTCGCTTCGGTGATGTCGGGGAAAATTCGCAGGAACTCTTCATAAAGCGCTATGGCGTCGGCATATTTTTTCTGCCGCTCGTAGATCAGGCCGAGAAGCTGGTAAATAATGATTGCGTCGGGAGCTCCTGAGAGTTGTTTTAGTGCGGCCCTGAGATATTTGGCGGCTTCGGTGTGGTGAATATTTTCGTCTTCAAAGTCGCCGGAACCGCCCGCCGTCTCGGCCTTCTCCTTATACAGCAAACCCAACCCAGCATAAGCCTCAGGCTGGAACCCTTTTCCCTCGGTGACCGCGCGTTTGAATGCAGCAATTGCCTTTGTCTCTTCTCCGATCTCTTTTTGGATGCGAGCCTCGACCGCGGAGGCCTCTGCGAAAACGGGACGCAGTTTTCGAACAGAAGCAATCGCTTTTGTGGCTGCTTCAGTGTCGCCCGAATCCAGAAGCACTCTCGCCAAACCGAGATATGCATCAGGATAGTTTGGCCTTGCCTTAATTGCCTTGCGGTAAGCGGCGGCCGACTTTTCGCGGTCAACAGAGGTCAGTCGTTCGGCTTCTTGAAATGAAAGTTCGGCTTCGTCGGCCGTCTTTACAAGGTCGATCTTGACCTCGCCTTTTTGAGCGATAGACAAAGACTGTGACCTCTCTTTGAAGCCGTCAGCACGTACGCGGATCGTATGTGCTCCCGCAGCAACTGTCGTGATCCTAAGTCGCCCGTCCTTGCCGGTTTTTCCGAACCGAACTCCATCAATCCACACAGTGGCACTTGGCTCACTAGCTATTGTTACTGAACGAAAACCAGTTCGCCCCTGAGAAAAAATTGCACTCGGAAGAAAGAAGAGGACTATTGCTGCGAGGACCCAAATTTTATGATCTTTCAACGCCGTTTCCATTTTCGTTCAGTGTTCCTACTTGATGGTCTGATTGAGAAATTCGTTGCTCATATGTCAGCCGATCCGTGAAAAATCGTCTCGAACATTCTCAGCGATCGGCTCGTCGGGGATACCATCGTTGTTGCTGTCCTCTACAAACAATAATTTGATAAACGGCGGAGCGATCAGTGTCGTCGCAACGGCCATGAACAACACCGCTGCGAAAAACTGTTGGCCGATCACGCCAAGCCCGAGGCCGATCTGAGCAACAACGATTCCGACCTCGCCGCGCGGCACCATACCGATGCCGATCTGTGCCATTTCTTTTGGCCTAAGTCCATATGCGCCAATGCCGCAACCGACGAATTTTGTAGCTACTGCGATCAAAGTCAATACAACAGCAAACACAATGACCGAGGTTTCGCGAAACACGGCAAGGTTCAGCTGCATTCCGATATTCACCAAAAAGAACGGCACAAGAAACTCCGTTACGCCGGTCGTCATCTGATGCATTTTCCTATTTTCCTCGGTCGCTTCGGCAAGTGCCATTCCGGCAAGAAACGCTCCGATGATCGCCGCCACACCGACATAAATTGATGCAACCGACAATCCAAGGCAGAGAATGAGGCCAAGTGTGAAGAAAGGCTTACTAAGCCTGAGTCGCTCTATTACCGGAGCGAGGCCATTGATAACACGCGACCCGACAAGAGCGACAAAACCCGTGAAGAGGATAGCCGCCGCAGCGGTCTTTGCTAAACCAATATAACTGACGCTGCCTTGGCTGACAGCCGAAACGAGTGACAGAATGATCAGGCCAAGAATATCATCGATCACGGCCGCTCCTAAGATGATTCGCGCTGTCGATGCATCCAAAAGCCCCATCGCCCCAAGCACTCGTGCCGTAATTCCGACCGATGTTGCGACGAGAGCGGCTCCGATAAACATCGACTCAACAAATGAAGCTCCCCATGCAACAGCGATAAAATATCCGGCAACGAACGGAAAGATCACGCCGATCACACCGACCATGACGGCACGTTTGCCGACGTGAAAGACGGAGGATGGTTTGGTTTCGAGCCCGACATTAAACAGTAGGAAGATAACGCCAAACTCGGCAAGAATATTGATGATCTCCGACGGAGCGACCCAGCCAAAAAGACTCGGCCCAATAACGACACCTGCAAGGATCTCGCCGACCACGGCAGGCTGCCTGAGCCGTTCGAAGACCTCGGCCATCAGCTTGGCGGCGGCCAGCATGATAAACAGATCTAGCAGGATCGCAGCGCTTTCTACATTTACGGCAAGAAATACAGGCATCGGCGTTCAGGTCGGAAATTCAATGTGATTTTGATTTTACCAGTTAGGGCGTATTTACGAGAGTTTCCAAATGTCGATTAGACGCGCCTTGATTTTTCTGTACGTGAAACTATAATCAAATATTCGTGGCTGGGTAGCTCAGCTGGTTAGAGCGCGGGATTCATAACCCCGAGGTCGGGAGTTCAAGTCTCCCCCCCGCCACCATTAGAATCAATACCTTACGGCAGATTGGCATCTGCCGTTTTTCCTTTCGTTACCAATACGTTACTAAAATGCTTTTTCACATCAAGTTTTTCTACTGCTCTGCGACCGGCCTCTGCTGACGCATGGACATAGATCATCGTGGTCTTGAGGTCCGCATGACCCATTATTTCCATGAGAGTATAGGCATCGGTTCCGGCATCAGCTAACCGTGTCGCAAAAGTATGCCGTAAATCATGGAACCGAAGGTTCTCGATCTCGGCCAAATCTACCGCACTGCGAAAGCTCTTTTTTATGTCGGTTAGCCTATCCGCCGTTTTAGGACTGGGAAAAACATAGTCAGTTGGAAGATGGGGTAACGATTGTAAGAGTTCTCTTACCGTAGTGTTTATCGGAACGAACCGCTCCTTACTCGCTTTGGTCTTGCGAATAATGATCCGTCCTCTCTGAAAATCCACGTCCGCCCATTTCATGCTGAAAATTTCGCCTCGCCTTAGACCAGTATTGAGAGCGACGATTACCATCCGTCGTATCAAGTCGTTTCCCTCTAACCTAGTCAAAAGCTCAACTTCTTCCTCATAGGAAAGCACCCTTAGCCGTTTGTTGTTTGGCTTGAACTTCCGAACGCGAAACGCCGGGTTTGAGTCGATCAGTTCTGCATCCACGGCTAGAGAGAGAATCTTGGATAGAACCCGCAAATGGTTGTTAACAGTCGCCAAACTGCGGGGACGTTCCTTTTTCTCTTCGTCCGTTCCGTACACAATTGGCTTTGCCAAGAACCATTGCTTGAACTCTTCAATCACCGGCGGAGTTAATTGCCGTAAAGTCTTTCCTCGAAAACAGGAAACTAGCAGACGGCATATATATACATCGCTCGAAAACGATTTCTTATTGGCTTCTGAGTACGGCAAAAATGTTTCTACGACAAAATTTTCAAAGAGCGTGTCAGGCTTAGCCTCGAATCCGTATGCCTGCTGGAATACCTGATTCATGATCACAGCTTCGGCTTGTTCGGCTTCTTTTTTTGTTCTGGCGAATTTTAGCGTTTTAACGATCCGTTCGCCGTTGTAATAAAAATCACTGACCCATTTACCAGTGTCCTTTCTTTTTCTAACTGTCACTTGTTACCTCCTTCTCACGCCGTGTGTGAAGTTGGCACTTCTATTTTAGTCCAACTTCAACAGTTTGCGATAACGTGAATCTTGTTCTTTTTTTCCTTTTGGTGCTTTTTTCTCAATCGTAAGTGGCGACAATTTTACTGACGCTTTTCGTTTGCCTGAGAGGTCATGTTTTCCAATCAGAACCAATTCGTCACGGTCGAACTGGTATTCACGCCCCGGTCTATAAAACGGCACTCTGCCATCACGCACCCAGCGATAGAGCGTTGACGGAGTTACATCGAAGAACTCGCACGTCTCAGTAAAATTAAGCCTCTGTCCGACTTTCTTTTCTGATTTCTTATTGGCGGTTTCTGTCGAAGTGCCAAACCCGCGCAAGAAACAAAGCAGTCCAGTCAAACCAAAAGCCTTAACTTTGCCTTGTTCCTCTATGGGTATTTCGGCTTGAATTTTGGAGGTGATAAGTGGAAGTTTCTTTTGATTGGAAACAACGACGATCACATAATCGTAGCCATCGGCCAGACATTTGAGAATATTTGTGATCTCATAATCAGTGGTAGTTACCGAGACCTCGCAAGCGATTCTAAGATTCTCCTTTTCAAGCGAAACATCGACGCGGCCTACTCCGTCCCCTATCCCCTGCTCGACCGTGACTCTAAAACCATACGTCTCTGCGACACGTTTGATGACTCCCTGCAGTTCCTGATGATGCTGTCCGGCTCTACCAAAGTTTTGTTTCGGCTCGATGGGATTTGGTGACGGCTCTTTCGTTTCAGTCCGGTCAATTCCGATTTCGATGAGTTCATTTGGCCTTTGAAGATCTGTACGGCATTGCTCCTCAGTTCGCGGAACTTGGATCTTGTCATCGCTTTTGTTTTCGCGTACAGCTTTTCCGGTTGCATATGCCGCACGGCTTTGGGCAATCACTTCGTTTTTTCGCCGAAGGGCAATCGTAGGATCAATTGGAGTTATCGGGAATGTCTCGAGATTGAAGTCAAAGCGGTTTTGCTCAAGCCTGCAAACGGCTTCACCGATGCCGAGATTCTGAAGTGCCGGAGCATCAAAGCTCGAAAAGCCTTTGGCAAAGCGATCGGCATCAGAATCTCCGAGACGAAAACATATTCGCGTATAGCAGTTCGACATAACGCTTTCGGCGACTTCCTGGCTTCTGCTTTGAAGCTGTCGGTATTCCTGATGGCTTAACGTCAAGGCGATGTTGTATTTGCGAATGCCGGATAGAATCCCCTCGATGCTCGGAACTACGAAATTGTGAAATTCATCTATGTAAACAGCAAAGAAAGGCCGGTGCGTGGTTTCTTGTCGGCTCAAAGCTATCTGGTGAAGTTTTGTTACAAGCAGTGTTCCCAAGAAATGAGAATTTTCAAGTCCGATTATTCCTTGAGATAGCTTTATAAGCAGGATCTTTTTGTTATCCATTATTTCGCGGAAATTGAGTGTACTCTCCTTTTGACAAACCATATTGCGGATAAGTTTTTGCCTTAGAAAAGCATCGAGACGTATCAGGATAGACGCTTGCGGCTTTCCGCCGATCAAAGGGAATTCCTTTAGCCAAAAATATCGAACCGATGCATCTTGCACCGTTTGCAGAAACTCTGCGCGAAAATCTTTTTCGACCAAAAAGCGTTTTAGATCAAGCAGTGTTCCGCCGCGTGTACTTTCAAGTATCGCCAAAACCGCATTTGCAAGAACTGCATCCATGACATCGCCCCAGCTTGTAGCCATGCGCTTAAAGGCCGCCACGAGATCGGATGAGATAAGAGTCTTTTCGAGATCGGTATGAGCCTGAAAGATATTAAAGCCTATCGGGTAGTCGCTATCAGCCGGATTGAAAAGCACCACATCGCCAATTCGGTTCTCAGGGATAAACTCACAAACCGCGTCGATCAAATCCCCGTGCGGGTCGATTACGCAAATACCTTCCCCCGCTTCAATATCCTGTCTGATAAGATTAAAAATCAAAGTCGTCTTACCCGAACCAGTGCTACCGATCAAATGTGCATGCCGAGTTCGTTGACTTTTAGAGAGGGTGGCAAGACGGGTTTGGCTGTCGTTTGTGTTCCGCCCAAGAACGAGACTGTTGCCAAGAGCAATAGCCGGAAGTGCTTTTGTTCGCGCATCCGAGCGGTTGAGTTTTTCAATAGTGACTGATGAAGAAGGCAGATGAACAAGCGAGGCAAGTTCAGAAGTATTTAGAAGCATGCCGCTTCGATAGCTTGTCCGGCTCAGGATAGATAGCCGATGATCGTTTTCGGGATAACCGTCATTACTTAGAGCTATCAGTTCATTACCAGAAGGATCGCTTAGGAAACGAAGATTGCCACCTATCTGCCGGACGATTTCCCATGCTCTCTCAAAACTCGATGCCTGCGTCATGATTCGGATCGTTACGACAAACAACGGTGATGAAAGTTTGGTTTTGAGCGCAGTAGAGAGATTTGCTCCGCGATCATGCAGTAGTTTGGTTTGTTCTGTATCGGCAAGAATCTTTAGTAGCTCATCCGACCATCCGCCTTTTACAGGTTGAAATAGAATCTGAAAAATAGCTTTCTCCGCATTTCCAAGAGTTGTACACGAACTAAAAAGCCCTGCGAGAGGATCGGGGTTGAAGGATCGAAACAAGCGTAGAGGCAATATAAAACTCTTTGCGAGTCCAAAGTCTGCGAGAACTGTATGCTGCTTTCCGCTAAATTCAGAAGCAAGAAAGTCTACTCGTTCGGTAATTGATATGGTTGGAAAAGAAGCTTTAAATTGGCTTTTGAGATAAGCTGCAAAGTCAGGAGAGCAGGCCAATTGAATTGAGATCGACTCGAAATTTGCAAAAACCTCGAATGCAATTGGTTCTTTGAAACTACCGAGGCTCAAGAGAAGTTGTTCACAAATTGCTGGTGTAATATCGAGTTCGCGCGGCAGCTTTAGTTGTAATTCCGCGAGCTTGGTTGCCCTGTAAAAAGGCTTGGGTTTGACAGCAGCGTTTATGACCGGAGGAAGTTGTTGCCTATTGATAGGAGTTGCATGGTTTTGCGTGAGAAGGCCTGTAATGCCGCCGCCGACCCTTGCGTCGTCAACTACCGACTGCGGTATATATCTGCCAGAAATAATCGCGGAAAACGGAGGCTCAAGATCAACGGCGAAATTCCATAGATTCCAACCCCGGCATCGGTTTTCCCACGCTTTGAAGGCTTCATACCAAACTGTGCCGTTTTGCATCATCTTGACCTTTGCTAGCCGTAGAATTCTCTCAGTAATGGTTGCTGTTCGTTTGCTGTTAAAGGCCTTACGCCGCGTTGAGCCATCACGTTAGTTGCTTCAAGAACGCTTTCTCTGATCGCCTGTTCCAATGCAAAATACAGATCAGTTCTATAAAAGGTTGGCGGTGAAATAATCCTCTCGGCAAGAACGCCGACGAACGGGATTTGAAACAATACCAAAGACAAGCGATGCGGCATTGAGCAATAACGCCATGAAACGAGCAGTCCCGTTCCAACACGAACGCCGCCAATAAAGCAAACAGCATCACGGAAGCGAATCGTCAGATAAACACGACGGCTGGATAACAGATGCCATTCAAGCCGCGAGACTCTTGATAGTTGTACGCCTATGATTTGCCGTGCGGCAAACACCTGTTCGATCAATAAATAAAGTTCTAGCGGTGTTACCGGATAGTTGTCTAAGTAATGCTCGTGTGTTCTATAAACAGGATTTGCATTGACCGTAGTTATGGTTAACCACCGGATTGCCCGATACGTTTTTACGAATGGTGAGATAAACAGGAATCGAAAACTAGCCCTGACCAAGCGCCGCAGAATGGGATTTCGTGGCATAAGATTACGACCGAGCCACGAAAGACCATACGCCATCAGCGCTACAAAAAGCACAAGAGGCAGACATCCCAATATCGCTGCGACAGAATCGTTCATGGCATTTTAGGGGGAGAGGTTATAGGCTTCGGTCAACATATGTTCGACAAATGTGTAAGCCTCGGGAAAGTTTGACGCTGGCTTGTCGAAATGCAGCTTGAACCATCTATCATTCGGAGTAAGTAGCTGCATGCAGCGACCGTGTTTGTGTTTGAGAACAAACCTGGGCGGATCATACAGATATACTTCTGCTAGACGGGCGTCACGTTGAACGATCATTCCAAGGACACCCGATCTAATTAGCCCCCGCTTATTGTGTATTAGAAACCTACCCATATAAGTGATAGAGCCATTGATACGTTTGCATCGCCAATCTAATGGTCCGGCAAATGTTTCGACAATATTCAATATTTGAAAAAAGAACTTACCCATCGCTGTCACTCCTAAATTTCAGAACAAACAGGACAATCTACACGTCGCTTAACAACTCCCGTTCTTTCCGGTGTTGTGCCCGTAAGATCGGCTTCCCGCCAGTTGAAAGGCGGTATTGTCCCCCACCCCATCAATGCTCGGTGCGTAAAGAAAACCGTATAGGCAGAAGCCATAAAACAGGCTGAAATGATCGCGGAAGCGCACCACATGATGTTTTTTGGATCAAGGTTCGGCAATGCACACCACAGACAGGGTTCGAGTGGCGACGCATTCTGAAGAAACGCCTGACAGCGCATCCCATCTCTTGAGAGCATCGTAAAGACCGCCGGAACTCTGCGCCGCCGGGCCTCGCGGACAACTTGCAGACGGCATTCGTTATTATCGACACCCGCGACAAAAATGTCTGCCGGAAGCGGGTATCTTTCGAGAGCATCCTCAAAGCTTAAGCCGATGCCGGTGATCGAAGAACCTCCGGCAGCTTGAGCGGCCAGATTCTTTGCAAGGGCGATACCCTTGAGCTGTCCAAGATCATCAGTCCCAAAAAACTGACGCGATAGATTTGTTCTGTCCACACGATCATGGTCTATAACCGTGATCGAGCGTGCTCCGCTTCTAGCAAGACCTATCCCGGCCCAGCTATTGAGCCCACCGCCGCCGACAAGCACGATCCGTGCTTGTTCCAGAAGAATTTGGTTATGGGCAGGAATATCTTCATGACGCGCGTATAGATCGGGTTGGTCGATATGATCTTGTTCGCTTTCCTCAGAATGAAACACCTCTATCGGGTTTTCTGCTTCCAAAAGCTCAGCTGGAAATTCAGGAAAGTTATTGCCGTCGTCAGTTATGACATCTAAAATGCCTTTGTTTGTTTTTCCTTCAATGTTCATGTCTTTGTTCTCCTTAACTTCCTAATCTGTAGATATTCTCAAGCCCTGATACACACTCGACCCCTTCGCCTTCGACTCGAACAGCGATTTTGCCGCTTTCCACGGCAGTCCCCCAAAATCTTATGTATTTGTCTTTGACCATGATCGCCGAGACCAGATCGGGCGAATAGTCTTTTAGCCAATCGGCGTGTTGGTTTATATCTATTCCGCTTGGGTGCGTTGCTCCCGCTCCCATGCCCGGATGCGAATGTACCCAAAGGCCAAAATATGTTTCCGTTTCAGCCATTGCGATAAGGGCGTGTCCTAATCTGTTAGGATCGGCTTTGACACCGCTTGTGCTTGCTTGCCCTGTTACGTCGAACAGGGCTTCAACTTGAATTACACCGTTTTTCTTACGGGTCGCACCGACGATCATTCTTTCGGCTGGAAAGAGCGATTGACGCATCTGAAAGAGCATCGCGGCTGGCAGCACTATTTCAGAACGGTCGCGAACAGGCGGAAGAACAGCGATCTTTGATCTTTGTGGAAGCATTGTTTTCGGAAAATGCGACGGCTCCGTTGTGCCGTTTAGATCGAGTGCGGTAACGATTCCGAATTCCTGCTTGACCCTTTGCTTTGCGTCAAACAGCAGATTCAATGTCTGCATCGTTATCTCTCCGGCATCGATAGACGTGGAGATTGCTCCAGTTCTTATCAGTTTGGCTGTTTGCACAAACTGTTCGTCGAGAAGTTTCAATGTTGACTCGGCACCGACACTATCTTTTGAGAAGCAGTGTTTCCGAACTGCCGCATCAATGTTTGTCAGATTGTCGATAGCCAGATGCAATTCATGCACGGGATAAAGATCGGACGAGCGTTCGGCCAAAGCTGCAAGGCTTTTTCTTATTTCCAACCGCAGAGAACGGCATAGGATTTTTAAGATGGGCTTTGCGTTTGGGTGCGAAGACCCGGTAATTAGAATTACTGCCCACCCCGGTATTGTTTTTGTCTTTTCTAACATTCTTTTCTCCTTATTGTGACCATTCCATTCAGCCGTTAAACGATTCATCAAGAACCCGCTCGAAATAAAGAATTGCTTCATCGACGTTCTGCGGAGAGCGGCTCCAATGAAGCCGAAACCAGCCCGTTCCAATACCGACCTGCTGAAAACAGGCACGATGCCTGTGGCGACGGATTTCCTTTGGCGGATTGTGTATGAATGCCGATATCCGCCCGCGTCTCTCTACCTCGATCCTGCCTGTAAAGCGTCTTGTGCCGACCTGATACTGGCCTTCGTATATCTCAAGCCCACGATCTCGCCTTCTTATCCAGCCGCGTTCATCCCAAGCTCCCCTATTTGGGGGACGTACCGTTGCGGCTCTCACAGGCACGATCCGCACGGCTGAAACAGGGCTTGGGACTATCTGCGTTACGCTCGACGGACGAACGACACAAGCTTCGGCACTTGGCGTAATTACAATCGGCTTGGCTGGTCTTATAAGCGTTGTCATCTTGTTTCAAATTTCAAAGGGTTAAATGCCGGCATTTGACCGTTCCGAGCCGAATGCCGGGCTATGGCCGTGAAGTGAAGGGAACTTCCGAAGCGTAACTACCGCCCGGCTTCAACATCGGATTTTGTTGCAAAGATCTTCTGACCATCAGCGACAGCCTGATACAGATCGTCATTAAATCCGAAAGCACCGCCTTCGGGTTTATTTAGCTGAAAGCCGTTAAGGTTGAGTTGTGCCAAAACATCGCGGGGTTTTGTTCCCGGTAATATTTGTACGTCTTTGTATTCACGGCTGCCATCTGTTCCGGCGACCGAGATGATGATTTGTTTCATTGTGTGTTTCTCCTGTTTCTAACATTCGGAACTTGTCGGTTCCATGCATTAGGACGCTTGACTATTGTCAGAAGTTGCTGAATCATAAGGAGTTATGTTCCGATTGGAGTTGTGATCGGATATTGATATGGGCGTCTATTTAACAAAGAAAGAGATAGATCACTACATAACCGAGATCGAGGAAGAATTCCAAGCGATCATCAAACACCCCTGGTTTTCGGGGCGCAGGAATGCAAAGCAGTGGTTATTTTTCAAACACTGTTTCGGTGTTTTGATCGGTGAGCAACGCGGAGATTTTCCCTGTAGTGAGAAACAGGCGATCTATTACAAGTATGAAGTTAATGATCGTATGCAACGCTATTACCTATCCTTCGGGAAACCGATCAAGTTTGTATTTCATTTGATCAATGACAAGAAGGCAGGAATCGGAGACTACGACGAAGCTGATTATCCTTCATGTAACAACTACAGGCTACGGGTTTCCTACAACAAGAACCGTCCCGATGTTATTCAGGGAAAGAAGCTGCTTATAGAGAAGACGATTGCCGAATCTATGGATGCGGAGTTCGACGCATATAAGGCATTGCCCAATCTGGATTTCACAAAGCTGGCCGAAGTGTTCGATAGAAGCGGTTCGGCATACAAAGAAATTGTAAACAGGATCAAAAAGCACAAAAAACGAGGATGGATAATTCATGGCGAGACGAATCCTTCTACAAAAAGGCTTATCGATATAAGAATTGGCAGTATATCCGAAAGCCGTGCCGAGGTAAGAACCACGGAATACTGGTTATTAATGTGGTGGTCGATAATAGAAGAAAGGTACGTCCACACTTATAAAGAGATAAACCGACAGCGATACTTCCTAATATGGAAAGATCACAGATGGCTTGTTCAAGAAAATATCTATGACAAACCTAAGACATCGACACCACGCCGAAATATCCGTGCCCCAAGAAGCGAATAAAATGAAGTATTGATTAATTATCTTTTGGTTATAGTAACCTACAATCGTGAACAGGATTAAAAACGTTTTTCAAGATTCTAAAAATCTACTATTATTAAGTCACCCATTCAAAATTAATCTCTCTATCAGTGTTTGAAACAAAACAGCGACGCCTAAAAAAATATACTCGTGAAGACCCTGAAAACTTGCCGCCGCGTCGGATCACTCCGCGATCTATCGAGATAATAGACATTATTCACCGTTACAAGTTTATCCCGACATCTTTGATCGTTCGGCTTATCGACGGCGACGTGCGAACTACTGAACGGCACCTACAAAATCTTTATCATCAAGGATTGATAAACCGCTTTGCATTTCCCTAGACTTACTACCCTACCGAGTTTAATTACTATCTGGACGAACGGGCAGCTTTGGAACTTCTCATCGACAACGGACATGATGCAAACAAACTCGATTACGAAAGCGTCCGCAACAACCGCGAAAAGCAGTATGCCGAGATTACGATGGGTCGGGAAATGGTAAAGATGCAGGGACGTTTAATGCACCTGCACCACGAGCTTATGGTCTCACGCTTTCACTATATGATAGAGAAAGCATGTAATAAATCCGGTAATAGGGTGAAATTGTTGGGCTTTTATCAAGGCTCACAGCTTTGGAACGATGTAGAGGTCTATAAGGTTACGGCTAACCAAAAAGGCACTCTCACAGAGACGGACGAATTGGAGAAACTCCCGCACCGACCGGATGCTTTCTTTGGTTTGCAGTTCACAGATCGCGAAGGTGAGGATCAAACACAGTTTTTCTTTTACGAAGCCGGCCGGAAAACAACATCGATCAAGAAAATGCAAAAGAAACTCCGCGCTCACTTTCACTATATAGTGAAACAGAAGAAACACAGAGAGCATTACGGCGTAAAACGCATCAAAGCGGTCCTGATCGAATCGACAGATGACCATTGGACAAATACTTTGCGGACGACAGCAAACCACACGATCGTTTCAGGAAAAAAACCGAGTCCCCTCTTTTGGTTTACGCCATCCGATCTGGCATTTGAGAAACGTATACCTGTAAAGATAAAAGGCGCAGAAAAACAAATACCAATCTTTCTCGAAAAACCGGAACTGGTTTTCGGGAAGATTTGGGCGACACCGGCCGACAATGACGAGCAGCCGGCACTTCAATCATTAATTGCGTAAACCTATGAGCGGAAACTTTAAATGTTCAGTGTGCCGAAGATCTTTTTCTAGCTTTGCGATGCTTCGAAATCACTACGCGGAACATCAGAAACAAACGAAACACTGTAACAACTGCGGAGCAAATTATCCCTACGATGCTTATCATAGATGCTAAAAGACTAAAGCTGGAGTACACTGAAATCCATTCGGACAAAACCTCGTCGTGATGCTAACTTACCTTACTCCTCATCACGCGGTCTCGGCGGCCTAACAACTATGAAATAGACTCCTAACGAGATCAAGAGGGATGGGAACCAAGCCACTCTCGGTGCGAAATAGAAAAGTAAAGCTAGCGCAGCAACACCACCCATGACACTAGCCTTAGCAGCGCGATGTTTCCTGCCGGAATCAGCATGAGAGAGAAAGCCGAAGATAAATGCCGGAAAGAAAACAAGCAAAAAGCCAAAAGCTGTTGCGAATAAATCAACGATATTCCTTACCAAAAGGGCAAAGCCAATGCTCACCAACCCAATTACTAATGTAGTTAGCCGCAGGGTCCTTATATTGACACCAGATCCCGACTCGGCTGGGGTTTCAAGTTCACCTTTCTTATAGAAGAGTGTCTTGGCAACTGAGAGGCCAGCTACTCCTAAAAAAGTATCGGCCGTCGAGATTATTGCGGCGCAAAACATCGCAACCGTTAATGCAGCGGCAAAGGGACTAGTGACTACTTGTTCTATGACTTCCATTCCGACGTATTTGGATTCTACGATACCAACGCCACGGCCATAGAGTCCCAAAAAGCAAAAGAAGAGAAAGAAAAATAGACATAGAATTCCGCTGATGTAGAAACCAACTCTCGCCTGTTTGTCACTTTTTGCAGTGATAATTCGTTGCCAAAGATCAAACCTAACGAAAAAAGTCAAGGGAATAAAAATTAGAGCGCCGAAGAACTCGACTAATTGGCTACTTCTAAGGGTAAAGAGTTGTCGCGGTAAAGCAGCCATTTGAGAACCAAGACTTGTTAAATCGAGGAAATATAAGATTGCGCCGACCCCCAAAAAGATAAAAATCATCTGGATAACATCGGTAAGCACGTCGCGAGTAAAACCGCCAATAAAACCGTTGATGAATGTAGAAAAAACGGCCAGTAGAACACTTCCAACAATAACCCCCCAAGTAAAATCAGTTGAGGAAAAAAAAGAGACGTAAGTGCCAATCGCCACAAACTGTGCCGATAACATCAATAGAAAAACAAGAAAGCATACTACTGAAAATACGTTGGATAGCCTCGTCGTCCAACGCCAAAGAACAAATTCGTCAGGATAAAGAACATCAATAACACCAAACAATGTTGTAACCTTGTTCTCTCGTGCATATTTTCTTAAAGTTGGAGCCAATAAACCGATAGCAATCGAACCGGTAAAATAAGCAATGCCGAGAGAAAAAGCTACAAGCCCTTTTTCAAAACCCTCTTGAGCAACGCCAAAAAACATACCACCGCCGACAACGGTGGCTATCAAAGTTAGCGTTAAATAGATCCAATTAGTACTATTCGGAGCGGTTATGTAGTCTGAAGGGGCCAGCTTTCTGGTTTTATATATGCCAGCGACGATACTCACCAAGTAGTATACTACCAATACTGCAATTGTTGAGATGCCAAAATGTGGTTTCATCAAAAATGGTTTTAAGAGACAACCTCTGTTGCGAGGTTTTGACAAAATACATATATATAATACCGGAAAAGTTTGACTATTAGGTAAACTGTCAAGAGCGATAGCATGGTTTGATGGTCCAATATTTCTTTATAATCGTCGGGCCGCAGCATCCAACCGAACGATAAGAAAAAGAGCATAAAGATCCCTATTGAGAATCTTGCTATTACAGTAGTGTAAATCAATAAAGAGAACGCAATGTGTTCTTTGAAATCAGGAATTTTACTTAGGAGAATATCCCAAGCAGTTACAACCACGGCGTACATTCCAAAAAGCCAGTATAAGCGCATCGGATTTGGATCAAAAGCCAATGCGACCATAACCCCCAACAACACAATTAAGACCACAAAGAGAATTAGCAAAAGATTATTAAAACCTTTTTTTAGAGGAATGGTGACATTTGTAGTGAACCAATCGAAGAGAAAATAAAGTGACAGGATTATGACCGGCGCGATATTATTCAATGAAACCATTATGGTGATTTCTTTTACATCACCGTTCGATTCGTTCGACTTAATTTGAACCAAGAAAGTAAACAGCAAGCCTAAGAAAATCGCGTAGATCGTGTTGAGGATTGATAAAACCAGATTGGACTCAAACTTATATTGTAGAGTTGTTCTGAAGTTCATTCTGAAAGCATCACTCCATGTATAAGTCCCGAAATGCCTTGTCCTATTTGATACCGAATGTCTGTGTGCACGTGTCCCATAACGCGCTTAATGTGTAACAACTCTGCCCGACAAATAGTGCCAGAGATGTTTTTTACTTCACTGCGAAAATCGAATCTAAAACTGCTGAATTTCAATAAGGCCTTGTCGCGAAGACGGAGAAATGTTTTCCAGTCTAAGTCCGGTGCGGACGGGTGCTTAGTTTCTAAGAACAAAAGCCCGCCTACAAGCACATAGCTCAGTTGGCAAGCAATTAAATTTGCGGTGGGGGCCGTCACGTAATCAAAAACTTCATCAATCGTATATGGATACGGGACGGCGTGAAGTTCCGCTTCAAGAGACAAGCCCTCGATAATGGAATTTCTAACAAGACGGTACTCAGGTTTATAGATATGGAGAACTTCGTCAACGACTGAATCCGGCAGGACACTTTTTCCCTCGCTCAGAGCCTGTTTCGCACATTCCATTCTTGATATCCTCCAGATCTTATTTCGTAATCTTATGGAATGTACTATGAATAGTCAAAAACGTGCTTTTGACTCATTCTTTACATGTCAAAAAACCCTCGAAAATCTAGGCTCTAAATCTCTCAATTTTCCTACACTTCTTTACTCTCGAATCAGCATGTCAAAAACTAATGTTTAATGACATCAGAAAGTGACCTTATTTAACCTTCAACTGGAGTATGGTTGCTTTGGAGTTGATCCTTCCCGTAAAGAAAATACGCGATAAACCTCACTGCAAAAATGAATGCACAACCCAGTACCACCCAGAAGATCCAAGGAGCTATTAATCTTGAAGTCCCCCCCAACAAAAACTCGTTGAAAGCCTCATCAGGAGTTGTGGAAATTCGCTGATAATAACGCCAACTAGTGAGAGAATATGCCAAGCTTAAGACCTTGAAAAAAGCTCCACCAATGCCGAGCCATGCCCAACTCTTGATAAAGCTCAGTCGTTTCCTAAAGAAAAAGGCCAAAACTGCTGGTATCAAATATGCCAATAGCCCAAGTAACATCACGATGAAAATCTTGTCTAAATATATTCCACCGCTGTCTCCCCCTATCTGTACAAACGCGCTCATCACAAGGGCAAAACAAATAGAAGAAAACAAATCTAACATCCATTGGTCTTTTTTTAGTACAAACTCAAGCATAAAATTATTTGCAGATCGCCGATTTTACAGCAGCGGCTATACCCAAAATTCGTTGTAACCTGGTGGAAGCCGATTCGTATATCGGAGTTTCTTTATAACGGTGCCCTCTTCTGTCCAAATCAATCGTTTCCCTATTTGTTCCCGTCTGTATCGCGTTCAAACTTTTGCCGAATGAATAAGCTGCATCGCCGAGCAAAAGATCCGCATTTTGGTTCTCGAGGAAGGTTTCATGAGCCCATTTCCTAGTGGATTGCCCTCTTATTCCGGCACGAAAATACCTAGCGAAGTGGTGGGTTTGATCGTTCCTTTCGGTGCCTCCGTTGGGTAGTACCCTATCTCCTTCCTGATATTGGTCCTGGAAATCCTCTTCTCCATAAAAACGCGCCGGGACTTCAACTCTAAGTGATGAAGGTGTCTCATTTTTTAGATAGACACCGCCAAATCCCGTGTCAACGTTAGAAACAAGTTGATTGAGAGTCGTGTGGTTGGTCATTTTACTTGGACCGCCAAGACTTTTTAGATTATCATCCACTAATTCTTGAAGAATTCTTACCATTTGGGCACAGGCATCTGCATCCACAGTTGTACTGGGTGGTTCGACAGGTTCCGCAGATTCCCCGCCATCATATGGTCCTCCACGGCGATTTCTCGGACCGGGTTCGGTAGTGGTATTATGCTCCAAATGTCCAGAGTTGCTCACGACATCCGGACAATGTCCGTTCTGGCATGCATCTCCCAAATCATCTACCCATGTACTAGTGATTGTCATCAAATCTCCGTTGAAATCGATTAATGTTCTAACAATCTTACCGCTGTCTCGCTCGTCCTGACCCTCTTCATCTTCTTCATCTTGGCATCCGTATGCTGAGCATTCGTCGTCGCCCTCTTCTTCTTTGCAGTCTATCTTGTTTCCATCGTCATCGTAACAGGTACCCTCCGAGACACTGCCGGTTTCGGTTTCTTCATCTTCCTGATCGTCAAATTCCGTTTCGCACTCCCACGAAGGAGGTTCATCTCCAGGGTCACCCGGATCACATTCACACTCCCCTGATTGGCATTCATCAGGTGAAGGGGGATCGATCCGCTCGGGCGGATAGGGATTATAATATCCGACTCCGGCCCCGAAAGGATCGACCGTGCCAGCGCCGTCACCCCACGTTACTGAGTCCCAATTCGTGTAATGGACTATCTGATCGATTATCTCGACTCCGCTCGGATCGCCTCTTTGTAGAAATGTTGCTTCCTGTGCATTTGCCCCCTGACCGACACGTTTTAAACGACGTTCGGCAATCCTCCTTCCATTGGCTATAATCCTGCTATCACGCTCCATTCCGCCGCCGTCGCTTCTTTCACCAAAGTCGCCGACTTCCTGTCCAAGCACAGATGACAAGATGTAAATATGCGGTCGCCAGTACAAACACTGCGGCCCGCTATTCCCGCTACAGAAAGTGTAATAGGGTTTATCAGTCTCGATCTTTTCCCCGTCACCGTCGTATTTGACTGAAATGTTGCCTTGCGCGGTTTCCTCATCGAAATCGTGTATCGACGTTCGATTACCCGCAACATCAAATGTAGTGGTCAATGCTCCAATATCTCCTAGCGGACGTCCGTCTGCATCAAACAAGCTGTCCTTTGAAATGTTCGGCTGTTCATCCCAGCCAGGAATTAGTCTGCTTGCATCTTCATGAACATTTCGAGCGTTCTGATACTGAAAAGCTGAATTGAAAGTCGAAACATAATGCTCCCTGTCCTGGTTTGTGATATCGTCAAACGTATTATATGCAAGCGTCATCCGATACGGTCTGTTTTGAGCATTTGGTTCCGGCGTGCCGTGAGCTTCTGCTCCCGTTTTCGCGGCCGTTAGCCGACCCAGAAAATCATACTCATAGGAACGATCAAATTTTGCAAGATAATTTCCCGCACCGCCCATGTTGGGATTTGCAAGATATTTTGAACTTTTTATCCTGCCGTCATCAAAATAGCCATATTCCATGTGCGTCGAAAGATTAACGCCGTTTTGTGTATATGAAAATAGATAATCGTTGACCTGCAATCCGTTATTAAACCCGTTTATTTCAGTGCGCCCTCCGATAAAATCTACTTGTTTTGCAGCACCCCAGGCTCGATATTTTGCATCTGTCACATAATTTAGTTGAACGTTTTCGACCGTCCGGTTGCCCGTCACGGTTTTCATTCTGCCTGCCTTATCGTGTGTGTAGCTTACAATTTCGCCAAAAGGCTCTTTATAGCTTGCCAACTGGCCCGAAAGACCGTATGTGTATTCTATTCGAAATGCATTGCTGTTTGGAATCGGAGTCAGTGGAGGTGTTTCGGAAAAAGTGCGAGTTTCGGCCTTCATTTGTCCGAGACTATTGTATTCGTAACTTACAGTGCCGGAACCGTCGGTCATTTGTGTGCGATTTCCTAAATTATCGTAAATGAAAGATACCGGCGGAGTTGTGCTGACCGAATAATCGGGAACGTAGATTGGTGCGTGTACCGTAAGCGTTCCATTCGCATAAAACATTGACGCGGACTTAGTCTTTTTGCTTGGTTGGGAATTAACCGGGGGATTAATAATCGTCACCGCTACATCCCGGTACGGATGTGCAACCATATGATTTTTCAACGAAGAATTATTTGGTGAATTATCGGAAAGATCGACTTTTAAAATCTCTTCTCCATTTACAGTGCTTCTTTCAATATTCTCGAGAAAATAAGTTGGGCCATTCATCACTGAAACGGTAGCTTTAATTACTGCATTGTTAGCGATATTCAAGCCTTTCAATAGTAACTTAAAGGGAACTCCGTCAGCATTCCCGCTAGCGTGTGTCATCGTTGGTTCAGTATATGAAATCGGAACGGCCGCAGGAGATTCATACTCTATTGATTCCACCTGTCCCATACCATTGTAATCAAAATGTTTGATGGCACCACGAGCGTCTGTAATGGATTGCGGCTTGCTGTCTATCGTGTAGGCATAGGTGGTAAATTTTCCTGCATCCTGCCCGGGTTGATGGGTTCTTTTAACTCGACCAAAGCCATCATATTCTGTTGTTGCCTCTCGGGATTCAGTGTTATTTGCATCGGATTCGATTACGGAAACAGGCTGATCGGCGCCGTTATAGATACTGTTGACGGTTTTATAAACAATGCCATCCCAATTTAATAATTCGGTTCTATTATTCCGACCAAGAATGTCAGCGTAAGTTCTTTGAGTACGTCGGGCAGTAAAACTCGGAAGGTCGTCACGCGGCACTAGAGGGCCTTGAACAGTTGTAATCTGCCCGCCAGCGCAACCACAACCATCGTAAGAAAAGAGTTGATCGTTTCCTTCGCTATTGATTGTCCTTGTTACTCGTCCTTTCCAATCGTATTCAGAAGAATTTCCAAGCCAGATCGGATTTCCTGTTTGGGGGTCAGTGCCTCGATCGTCGTCGTTTACCGGAATCCATGAGGAGTTGACTTCCGTTGGGATAGATTGCCCCGTGACACGGCCAAGTATATCGTAATTTGTCAGCGTAGCTGCCCATGTAGATGTTGCCCCGCCGTTAAATGAGTGCGGTGTTCGTGCTTTGTAAACCAGACCTGCTCCATTAGCCCAGCTTTCCGACAAAACTTCATCTGCCGTATCAGGGCCGCCGCTGTTATTTGTGTCCACAATCGTCGAATACACCCTTGATTGGATGCCGTTTGTCGGGTATTCGTAACGCATGTAGGTTTTCTCGGAATTGCCGACATATACTGAGTCGCGTTCTAAACGACCAAGCGAATCGAACATCCGCTTTGTTGTTTTGCCATCGGTATTTCCAGTTGGTGCGGGGCTTATTGATTCGACATTTGCTCCGATGTCGTATCGATACTTGATAATTGAAGTGTGAGCCAAATCCCCAAAACCGCTGCCAGCCGGATCGGTTATTCTCGTCGGGTAAGCATACGTCGCTGGATTGCCGCTTGAGTTAAAAGTATCCACATAACTTATTCTGACAGTCCTGTTAGCTGGGTCGGTCTGCGAGATCGGTGAACCGGCAGTGTTGTATTTGACGTGGGACGAAATTGCCAAACTGGAATTAGTTGGATGTTCAGCATTCCAACGCGTTGTTGAAGTTAGATTTCCGCGAAGTGAAAAGCCTGAACCATAATTTGTGTTGTGGTGCCCAACACCCGGCACTACCAATTGGTCAGACCCAGTGTAACCGCCTTCGTCGTAGCCATAAGTTACCTTTGAAACATAATCCAGCGTTTGCGTAGAATCGTTGCGTCCCCATATTTCTACCTGTGACGGCAGGCCGATGATTCTAAGCGATTTGTATGTCGGATTTTGAGGAGTGCCCAGACCGCTACCTAGATTGTATTTAGTAACTGATTTCTTTATCACGGTTTCCAAGCTGGCATCATAAACGTTCGTTTCATCAACAAGCCCATAACAAGCGACATTTGTGCCCGTTTCTGTTTCTTCTCCGCCTTCGCCAGTTATGGTTGAGCACTGCTGACTACTAGCCTGAATGTAAGACATAGTCGAGCGTCTGGTATTTGAATTGTCGCCGACCTGTGTTTCGATAACTCTCGGATTGACCAAATAGCTGTAAGGCGTCATTCCGACTTGATCTTGCTCCCAATTTGTCCATGTCCAACGCTGACGATTGTTGCAGGCAGGATAATCCTCTCCTGTGCAGTCCTCGGTTGCTATGGGTAGTCCCTCTTTCCATTTGGCACTCTCATCGTATTTGGCAAAGTGCAGTTTGGTATGAAGATATTCGGTATTCCCAACTGTTCTTACATCCACCACGGTTGTATTTGGCTCGTTAATATGAGCACCTGAAAAAGATGATTCATACGGTATCGAATTCTCGACCCTTACAACCTGCCCGCCATTGAAATTCTCAGCATATGTGTCGGTCTCGGTAAAGCGCGGGCAATCGGACTGGACGCCCGTAACAGAATCGAGATCAGTTCTGACGTGATTTAGTTTGTGGCCATCAGCGGCGTAACTTTCGATTTGTTTTACTTGTGCATAGCTGTTGTATAGGAACTTTGTATAGCTTCCGTCAGGGTAAGTTATTTTTTCGAGGACTTTGAGATTTGCGCTATTAGGCGGACCTGACACTGCTAAACTCCCAAAGTTTGTATTCACTGTTACAGTGGTGTATGTAAACCCAGCCCAAGGATGTGTTACATTTAAGCTGCCCGAGCCATTATTATTTTTCCACGTCTGGTAGATTCCAACCGGATACAGATCGGGATCATAAGCGATACTGATCACACGCCCAAGCGTATCGGTTACGGTTCCCAGCAAGCCGGAATCAGTGTGATTTATTTGAATGTAGTTGCCATTTCTGTCGAGAATGAAGTTACAGCGAAAAGCTCCGCCTTTCCAGTCGTAAAACATCTGCGTCCCGTCGGTTGAAGTTACTTTTATAGTAATGTTTTCAACCGGATCGTTGGGACTTGTTGCCCCAGTGGTTACAAGCTGCGTATAGCTTGAGTCGGCAGCTTCGTATTGATTACTCGCGGCAATCTGTCGAAACTCTTTACGTGCGCCATCCGGCGTTACCATCATGTATGCCCATAGATCTTTTTTCTTGTCATAATAAAGCGGTTCGATAACAGGAAAACCTAAGCGGAATCCTGGGGAAACATTGCTAAAATCCGGGTCAAAATACATGGTCGAATCATGTTTTAGCCAGACAAGTGAATTGTAGCTGATGCCGAAACCTGCGTTGAGGCCGGCACGACCGGACAGGCCAACGAGCGATGTCCCCCATGAAAAATTCTGCGAATATAGGTTTGTTCCACCTGTTGCATTTGCAGGAGCAAGCCGTGCATTCGCCATATCATAACCTGTTATCGACACTCCGATTTGTTTTATATATGAGGACGGGATTGCCGTATCACCGGGATTTCCGAGAGTTGCATAGATATACTCCGGCTTACTCGGATTGGCTATAAGGCTCTTGAGAATAAACCAAACGCCACTCTTTGGGCGCCACACGGCATAGTCCGTTTTCCCGTCACCGTCGTAATCGGCTGGCACAGGCTGATCTCCATAATTACCCCAACCAACAGGTGTAGAAGGACTCCATGTAAATCCATCGCCTGTTGCAACATACCAGATGCCTTCAGAAGGACGATAGACAGCAGGATCACTTGAGCCGTTTCCGTCAAAATCCCCTTCTACAGGTATGTCTCCCGCTTGACCCCACCAATAATCGCTATCTTGCCCGGAACTTAAATGAAAATACCAATGGCTATGATATTCATATGGCGGCGTGGCATTGGTGGCCTCCAGTCTGTATACTGCGATATCGGTTACTCCATCTCTATCATAATCGCCGGTAATAGGTATGTCGCCTGCTGTTCCCCATTGTCCAAGGTTGACGGTTGCTCCGCTATTGCTTTGCCTTATATACCAATTGCCATTTGACGGACGAAACACACCAACATCCGTAGTGCCATCATGGTCAAAATCACCCGCAATTGGAATATCGCCCGAGCTATCGCCCGTCACGCCGGTAAGCGAAAGGGTTTGTGGAGTCGGATTTGTTACCTGGCTAGGCAGATATGACCATGTTCCTGTCGTAGAGGTCGTTCCCGGATTATAAACCGCCATATCTGTCCAATTGTCGCCATTAAAGTCACCCGGCACAGGTTTTGAAGCGCCACTACCAAGACCAAGGGTAGATAAATAAGTTTTGTCGGTACTTCTTCTTACTTTGAACTCATGCGTTGATGGATGCCATCGTCCTATATCCGCCTTTCCGTCGCCGTCAAAATCGAATTGAATACTTCCTGCGGCAGTCATCATCGAAGATGCCACTGTATTTGGATTAGCAGCAATTTCTTTTGGTTCGGTCTCGTTTTCTTTTGGCTCGGTCTCGTTTTCTTTTGGCTCAAGCAGCTTTGTCGTTTTTGGTTCAGGATCGAGCATAGAAAACAGCGAGGCTCCTCCCACTGCGAGGCTATTCACAGAAGTCAGTGTGTTATTTTCCGCAGAATCTTCGGAAGCCGTTGGCCAGTTGAAAAGATCTGGAAGTTCGGACAACAGTGTTGTCGTCAAAGGTAAAGGTTCTGCGACATCCGAGAGCGGATTCTGAATATGAAATTGGTTCGGTGGGGAGGTAGCCTTTGCAGTCAAAGGCATTCGGTCGCTTGCCTTTGCCGCACGGATCGGGCCGCTTATGAGCATCTGCAAAAGGAGGGCGAAGACAAGAAACGCGCTGCAAATTCTCGATATGCCCGTTTTACTTGGGTAAAACGGCAATCGGAAAGTGGACACACATTGATTGCTGATGCGTTTGGAAGCACGCGGGGTCTTTTTCATTATTCGTCTCCTTTGATCAAGTGGTTTATAGATAAAGCCGAATCGGGATTACCCGACATTTATGATAAAGAGAAATAAATTGATCAAAGAACGAATTAAAACCAAAATACGCCCATTAGTTTTTCAAAGTCAATCGCACTGCCCCACATTTGAAAAAAATTTACAAAAATTAAATTCACGCAATGTCAGAAAACTGTAGTTTTTTGACGACAGTAAGAATATTGATTGCACTAAATCCATAGCTTAACCTCGTTTGATTTAATCGAGGGGCTAAAAATACTCAATGAGCGACCCTTTTTTCTTCTAATCGAGCGAAAAAGCCTTATTTCTCAGATGTTCGTTCTGTTGTTCCGATGTTTTTCAAGGTTTGATTTCTCCCTCATTTGAGACGAATCGGTAACAGTCCAGTCGCAGACTGTAGATTGAGCCGGAAAGAGCATAGGATGGTGTTGAATGGGAGGCGGTGTTACTTGACATTGTCAAAAACCTAATATAAAGTGCTTCTCATTCAAGCAGTACTTTCACTTATATAGGTGGTTCAAGGAGTTCCCACAGTTTTTTCTCCGCGACTTTAACGCTTAGCGTAATTGGCTTGAAACCGGGAGAACGTGAACCTGGCAATTTAGCACATCCCGGTTTCCAAAAGCTATTAGATCAAAGGACTTTTCGAATCTATTACGTGTGGGTTTCGTGAACTTGCGTTATTGATGCTCACCTTGAACGCAATAGGAAACGCGAGAAATAGAATGAGTTTTAACAATGGTACTTACGAATACCGTTTGGTTTAAGGAGGAATGAGGAGCATATGGATCGTATAGAAGCTCAGTTAGCTGCAAAATCGATTTATTTGATTTCTGCGTCACTGGCCGGATTAGATGTTTCACCCGGATCACCAGACTCGTTGGCGACATTAGTGGATGATGGTTTTGAAAAAGTGGATGACAAGCGCAAACCTGAAGCAGCTGCAAATCTTCTCTTGGTTATCGCGGCCACGCTTTACCAAGCCCAAGCAAATGGTGATACATCTCTGCATGAATGGAGTGTGCCCCGCGCCCAGGAAAAAGTATGTCCTGTTTATCCATTTGGAAATCGATCCGATCGTTCTGGCATGGCTGCGGTAATGGGTGATGAAAATGGATAATATTGAAAAGTCGTTCGCACAAGCAAGCGAAACGTCAAAACTGCTTATAACGCTTTCGACGGCTTTAATCGCATTTTGTGCTGCGATAGTAAACGTCAAGGCTGCGGATATAACCTTGTTCGCACCCACAACCTTTTGGGGAAAGATCTTTCTGTCCGTTTCATGGTTAGCCTTACTAGCCGCCGTAGGAATGGGCATCTGGGCCCAGTTCGCAATTACCGACGTATTAGCAACGGCGAGCGGTGGGACACCCAGTGTGTGGGATAGAAAAATAACATTTCCATTTAAGGGGCAAATTATGATGTTTGGGCTTGGCGTCCTTTTGTTAGTGGCATATGGGATTAGCAGACTCTTCGGCTAACAATAAAGGTCGACCTCACTTGACCGTAGTAGGTGAGACGAAGTGTGGAAAGACTGTCCTTGGGCTATTTTGTGTATCTCTAATTCTATTGGAGACTTCAAACAATCGGAGGTTAATTATGATGTTTCTTAGATCAATACTGCCCTTGATGATGGTGCTGTTTGTTGCGCCGGTTCTGTCTCAAACACAAGCTGGTTGGAATATCGAGACCGAGATTCACCAGGTTTCGCCAATGGTCATTGAGAGTTATAAGACCATACATGCTGCTCCGGAGCTTGGAAAGAAAGAGATCAAAACTGCCCAGCTTGTCCGTGATCGACTAAAAGAATTTGGTTACCGCGATTTCTTATCCGTCCCAAACCTTGAGACTGCTGTTATCACCGTCCTTGACACTGGTCGTCCGGGCAAAGTAATCGCTCTTCGTGCGGAACTTGATGCACGGCCAGGAATTGAGGAGACAAACCTTCCGTATGCTTCCAAAGTGCCAAACGTGATGCATTCGTGCGGGCACGATGCTCACGCCGCAATTCTATTAGGCGCTGCAAAAGCACTCTATGATCTTAAAGATTCGATCAGCGGAAAGGTGGTGTTTATCTTCCAGCCGGCAGAAGAGATTGCGGGTGGAGCAGACGATATTGTTGCGAGCAAAATTCTCGATCAGTTGGGAGTGCAATATCTTTTTGCGCTACATTCCGCGCCGACTGTCCCAGTCGGAACCGTTGAGATCTCACCCGGGCCAATTCTGGCTGGAAGTAGTTACTTCACGGTTAGTTTTAATGGCAAAGAGTCTCATGCGGCACTACCACAGGAAGGAAGCGATATATTAACCGTTGCGGCAGAAGCCTTAATGCAGATAACCAAGATTCCCGCGCGGAGTATGGACGTAGTAAGCAGGCCCGCCTTAGTGAGTGTAACCTATTTCAGTGGTGGAGATGAAAAAGCTCTCAACGTCATTCCTGGAGTTGCAAGTTTCAAAGGAACTATACGAAGCTTTGAGGATACTGACAAAGCAGAAGATCTAAATGAACCCTCGATTCGCGACTTGATGAAACGACAGCTTGATGGAATCGCATCCGCGAACAAGGTTAAGATTGATCTCGATGTCCGCAAAGGGCCACCTCCGCTTACCAACAATCGGGTTGCTTATGAAAAGATATTCCCTTCGTTGAGACGCATCGATAGCAATATTGTTTATGCTGATTTTCCTCGCTTTATGTTTTCAGAGGATTTTGCGTACTACACACCGAAGTATTCTTGTTTGTATTTTGGACTCGGAGTTGCGAAAGATGGATTAGGAAATGAACCGGTTCACTCTTCCAAGTTCTCAGTGAGCCTGGATGCGCTCCCGATTGGTGTCAGATTGCTGATTCGACTGGTCGAGGCAAATCAAACATCGACACTTTAGGTTCTGTGTACCCAGCGGGGACGAGCGCTATCGAAGACCAAAGGCGTATTTGACCTTTCGATTATCAAATCCTGGCATTGTACCTTCTAGTTTATCGACTACGACTTGTTTTTGTCGCGAGTCTTCAATGGCTCCACATTCATAACTTACGGAATTACCATCTTCACGATCTAAGGATGCGTGAATTATTTGCTCTGAATCGCAACAAACGGCAAGATTGGGATTATGAGTCACGATAATCACCTGTCGGTTTCTTTTGGCACGGCGAATTGCAGCCACCAAAGTCTCATATATGTATTGGCCGTCGAGATTTCCTTCTGGTTGGTCAACTATCAAGGGACGGTCGTCTTTGTCGATGATCAAATGAAATATCATTAGCAGGCTACCTCGTTGGCCAGACGATAGCTGTTCAATTCCTTTACCGAAAAGTTTCAGTACGAATCTCGGCTCAAGAAATTGAAGCGAAAACAAATAATCGTATATCTCTATAACCGATGTCTTGGCGATATCATCAAGGTCGTCAACCTTTCCGAGAAGAGCAGTCACATTATCTAAAAACATTTTGACATCTTCTGATTTGTTAAAATCAATGCTTGGAACAATCTCGTCAAGCCCACCACCGCGCCGAAAGAATATGCTTTTGCGTGAAAGATCGATATTATCCAGAAATGTATTGGTGAAGTTATTCTCCACTATGGAGACCGAGAAAGTGATCTCAAGTTTTTTAGCTAGCGGATCGTTATTGATGAAGTTCTGAACGGCACCATATAAAACTTGAAATTCCTGCGCGAGGTTTTCGATCTTGCTGTGAATCAGAAGTGCTTTCTCACGGCGCTGGCGCTTTAGGCGGCTTAGTTCAACGGGAAAAGTATCGATCTCAGAAATCGCTGCCTCAACGAACTTCAGCGAATCAGGTGTCGAGGCGTCTCCGATGATAACCTTCTCTTTAGTTTTCCACTTTTGAAGGTCCTTAGTGTACTTCTCGTATTGACGTGCTGGCTGGTTTAGCTGATCTGTCAACTCCGTTAGTTCGGCATTGAGTTTCTCGATCTGACTGGGGAATTTCTTTGCGTTTTCAGAAACTCGTTTTTTTTCTGCTCTCGCAGTTTCTAGAAGCTTGTCGAGCTTATCGAATTTAATTTGGACAGAAACAATATCCTCGAATTGTAGAGATACGTTCAGTTTGCTAAATCGCTTCCTAGCTGTTTCAATGTAGTTCGAGATTTCTTCGACCTGAAGCTTGGCTTTCTCCAAGTTTGCAAGTTTATCGGAAGCAGCTTTCAACAGGGCGGTTGCATTGACCGACTTTGCTTCCAACTCCTGAATTCGTTCTTTCTTTTTCCCTATGGTCTCGGAAAGTCCGTCTGATACCGACGGCTTTGAAACAGTGGTCGGCTTTCGTTGTCGATGGGCGTCCAATTCGCGATTCTTGGCTACAAGTTTATTATCGAGCGACTGTCTGTACTCAGGCCTCAGTTTGACTTCGGTTTGAATGATCTCACTGTTGAGGTCGTGGATTTCATCTTTAATAAATGATTTTGCCCTCTCAATCTCGGCAGTCTTAAAATCGCGCAACTCATCAAGGGAAAGACAATCATGGCGATCTGAGACCGGAATATGAGAAAAGATGGCTTCGTGAAGCCTCTTCTCAAACTCGTTACCCTTTGTCTGAATATTGTCACAAATACGGTCGAAGAATCGTTGTGGAATATACCGGACGAGTTCCGCGCTCGTATTTGAGATTCTATCGTTGAGCTTGTGTGAATTTGAATCCTCGCTATGGAACGTAAGCGTCGCCTCGTACGACTCCGCAAGGTGCTGCCGTTTATCGCAGAATGCGTGGTCATTAAGGAACGAGAAATTGTCCTGATTGTGTGAGTCTCCGGTCAAACCGATTATGTCTGTGAGAGCACTCTTTCCACTTCCTTGATTTCCAATAATCGATACCAAGCCCGTATTCAGAGGAATTTTTCCGACGTTTTCAAACCATTTGTCTGATGTCTTGGCGTCGGACCTTTTGCGAATCTCGATACTTTGAATATATTTTGTCGGATTGTTCGTAACCGACGTAATCTTTTCGGGTACGACGCCAACAAAAACGCGCTCATCGAATTCGAGTAACGCGTGGCGAAGCCCGTCGAATGTTGGATTGGCTTTTATCCAAGTGAAGGAATGGCCAATTCTATTAATATTTTTGACTTGATCGGATAAATAATGAGCGTCGCTTGAGTGGATGATTCGCGTATTTACGCCTGCTTTGCGAAGTTTTTCCCTAGATTTATCATACGCCGCGATTGTTTCCGAAGCGGTGAATGAAAAATCGACTCCATTAATATAGCTTTTCTTTGAAGCGATTGATTGAGGCGTCCATTTCATTTGGCCCCACTCAGCAACACCCAGCGCCGTTATAGTTCTATTGTGAAAGCGATCTTTGGCGAGCAGTTCCTCGATATTTTCCAATGGACAAACAAGGTTGCTAAACCCGACGTGTACAAAGTCAGTAAAGAACGGCTTCTGATCATCTGGAACGCTTTCGTGAATAGCCTTTCCAAGTTCCTCGTAACTTGCTCGCGTGTGAATCCCATCCCATTTGATGCCCGACCCTTCGTATTCAGGAGAAAGCACGTGTTTGCTTTGAATGCCATTGAGGAACTGAGATTTGATCTCATCTGGCGACAGCTCATTCGAAAATACAACATGAAAGTTTATCTCTCTCCAATTGTCTGTACCAACAAACTTATCAACACGGAATTCGACAACAGGAAGTATGAGATCGATATTTGACAGCCGACCGCGCGCCTTAAACTCTAACGTCTTTTCGTAGCCATCGATGAAGTTGTAATCATTAATGCCGATGACCTTAAATTCCGGCTGCAGATTCTCGATGTCGGTGATGAATTTTTCCCAAGCTTCATTGGAATCATGGGAGCCATAATGCTGGACGTGAGAAAGAGGTGAATGGACGTGTAAATCCCACTTACGCCAATTCGACCCACGCGGATCGGTCATATGGGAGCTTTGTAGTGATTTCTTTGCGAATGTTTTTGCCCTCCGTTATTATCTCGCTAAATCTATCACCAATCGAGGCTCTCGTCAACGAACTAGACACTATGAAGCATTATATCCGGTCAGCAGGTTTCAGCATTGTTGCTTGGTTCACTCAATATTTCAAAAGAAAAAAGGAAGCGTGCGAATTACACTTCCTTGAGTTATTTTGACTTTGACTTAACCGGAGTTCCATTCGGCAATCCAGGTCAAATCTCTATCGTAAAGTTGATAGACTTCTACTGGTAATCTGTATGGAATGTTCAGATAGCCGAGCCATGTCTCAACTTTGTCCTGTGAAAACGGAGCAACGCCGATCACGCCATACATTTCGAGCAGTTTGTAGTTATTATGTTTAGCGTAAGTCCGAGCCGCCCGCCAAATGTGATCGAGCTTAGCAATATAAGTACCAAACTCGGTTATCTTAACCGGAATGGCAGGATTACCAAGCCGGATAACTTTTGTTGTTGTTTTCCTCCGTTGTTGTTGTGTTGTTTGCTGCTTTGGTTCTTGTTTTATTTGAGGTTGAACGACTTGATCTGAACTTGAAAACGGAAGCGAAAGCTGCCCGGTTGCAGGTAATGAATCTGACTGAGATCGCGAGACTGCGTTTAGGCCGGCAGTCTTAGGCCGCCATCCGCTCAGCATATTCCTCGATCATCTCCTCAGCTTCTTCCTGCTTCTTGTAGACTTCCTCATCCTCATAATAATCGTCATAATTAGCGAGAATCTCAGCCAAATCCTCATCATCCATTCCCTCAACTTCTTCTGTTTCCGACTCAGTGTCTTTTATCTCCAAAGGTCCTGACTCGGCTCTTGTTTCAGCCATCAGAGTTTCAAGACTTTCTTCCCGTGTTGATGAAAGTTCATTTTGCACTTCTTGAACTTCAGCCGGCAGTTGGCTGTTAGAACCTCCAACTGAATGGTGATGTTCCGGTTCCGACACTGATTCCATTTCATCTTCATCTTCCGTAAAGGAATACAAGTTTTCTTCTGCCTCAGGATTTACTTGTTCTTCCGGCCTCTGCTTAAGATCGTCCTGAACTCCCTTAATGAATGAACCGAGTCTGGCAGTTGCCTCAAACCTCTTTAACGGCCCAAGCAGTTTGAAAGCCGATGTAAAGGCATTGGACAATGACCAAAGATTTCTTGGCTTGAATGCATCGTGACCGGGATTGAAGTATAGGTTGTGGACTTCACTCATAAGGTTGCGGGGAACACCTTTGATGCTTCGCTCAAGAAAAGCCCTGTAGATCAAAACTCTTGCATCGTTATCCGTAAGACCAAGTTCTTTCATTTCTTTGACACGCATTTCAAGCGATCCATAGCCGCGATGTATCCGGTCAACCGCTATTGAAATGGCATCCATTAGATCAAGATTCTTGGTGTGCTTATGAAGAAGCGGTGCAAAATCGCCTGAAAAGGCCATATTGTCGCAGACAAACACTCTGTATCCTGCAGTCAGTGCCAGTCTCATGGATTTATCGTTTGAGTTTCTAATGCCGATCGAGAAACGGCCTCCATCAAACCCGAACCTGAGATCCATTATTCCGAACATCTTCATCCCGTCATTTGAGACAGCATATTCATCCTTGTATATCTTTAAGCTCCTGAATGACAGAGCTTCATCAAGGACTTGCACTATCTCGAAGTGAGACAAAGGCTGATGTGACCTTGTTGCTTCGGGAACGGGAATATCTTTGAGTTCTTCCCTTGTTACTTTTTGTGAGCCGCAATGCGCGACTAAAACTGAACCTGAATCGTTCATATATTTATCCTCCTGAATTGTTTGTTTTTGATTTTTGTTTTTATTGAGGGAGTAAGAATAGGTTTGTTATCTCGTGACAATGATCTTTGCAGACAGTATGGGATCATCTGAAAAATCATTGACCAAGACTTCTTTTCTACTCCGCCAAGCAGATTCGGCTTCTATGGGATCAAAATCCTTGACCGAGCCGTTATAGATGATCGGCATATGGTCGCGTCTGGTTCCTGGCAGCCCAAATGGAAGCGGGCTGCCTGCTCTGACCTGTATTGAGAGAACAGGCCATGACAGTCTAGCTTGCCGTTCGTGATAGATCGTATAGAGATAATCCTCGTTACTATCGCTTGTACCGGGCGGGCAAAGATGACAACTGCCAGGTTCACGGGCAAAATGGGCAATGATCTGGGCCGCGAGGCAGCCCATTCCAAATGCTACTTTTTCGCGGTTTACAACACCGATGCCGTTTACGATCTTGAAACCTTCAAGAAACGTTTTTAGTTCAGCCCCGTGTTCGGCCAATCCGCCGTCATTTCTCATGTAGAGGCCGCAGATCTCTTTTCCGCTAAGTTCCTGGATGACTGTCAGGCTTTTTGTTCTCATAATTTATTCTCCTGTTATTTTTGTTTTGGTTTTACAAGCCGCCCGCCCTAATATCAGGCGGCTTTTTTAAACGCTGTTTCCTGACCGCTTAAAGCCTCTTTCCTCCGAGCGCTGAATGCTGTCTCGCAGCATGAGATCGGACGTCCTCGATAACAGCATTTGCAGATCACCCGTTTACATGTCTTACATTTTGTCCAGTTACAATCCGGTGTCTCCCGAAAACGAATTATTCCTACCCGTCTGATAGTCACTGTAATCACCTCGATTGCGCCATTAAGTTCTCTTTGACAAAGAACACAACAACTTTGCTCCATATATTTGTTCCTCCTGATTTGAATTGATTTTTTGTTTGCAGATTCCTACAGATAGCGAATTACCTACAGGAAAGGACAAACAATTGGATTGGCGGCTACCCGGGCAGTTAAAGCCCTGAGACAGCCGCCTCGTCTGGTTTTGGCGGCAGTGTTACGGCAGAGAATGGACGGGATACCTTGCCGTCGATCATTAGTTTTAAATAGACGTTGTAATTGGGCAGGTTTGTGAAATCCACCATCTTGAATTCCGGCGCGAATTCCATTGCGATTGTTTCAGCATCCGTAGCACCGATACGAAAGATGATTGCCGTGCCTACGTTCCCTAAGATCGCTTCTCTGATATTCGGCTCAAGTTGTGTTAGATACTGGTGAGCAAGTACTAATGACAACCGGTACTTTCTAAGCTCGGATAACATGAAGATCAGGCTCTGGGTCGTAAAATTGTGGAATTCGTCAAGGTAAAGGGTGTAGTCTTTTCGTTCAGATTCAGGTATATCTGCCCTGCTGAGTGCTGCGAGGTCAAAGCGTGAAATAAGGAGTGATCCTAAGAGGTTTGATGTATCCTCACCAATGCTTCCCTTAGCAAGATTGACAAGTAATATTTTGCCTTCGTCCATGATCCTTCTCAGACTCAAAGGTTTTTTAGGATTAGTGAGGATCTTTTGAAGTAACGGGTGTGAGAGAAAGGCTCCGACTTTGTTTTGGATCGGGGCAATGGCTTCGATTCGGAATCTTTCGGGATAGCGGTCATATTCACTTATCCAAAAATCTTTAACCTGATTGTTCCTGATAAATGGTATAACCTTTTTCCGATAACCCTTATCTGAAAGAAGCAGCAAGATGTCCGATAAATTTGAGCCGGGATAATCAAGAAGTGATAGCAAACAGTTTCTAAGGATATACTCCAGCCTCGGCCCCCATGAATCACTCCATAAATGCTTTAGAACTTGTATCAGCCCTGAACAAGCAAGCGGCCTTTTATCCACGGCTATATTGGCAATGGGATTAAAGCCATATGGCTGATTGGGATCAGGAACATCGAAGTCAATAAGATCTTTTTGCCTTTCTCCTGGAATGCATTCCCTAATCCGCCTCAAAAGGTCGCCATGTGGATCGAGAAGTGCAAATCCATTGCCTTTCCGAAGGTCGTCAAGCATCAGGGCTTCGAGCAGTGTTGATTTACCGGTTCCGGTCTTGCCTAGAAGATAGATATGCGCTCTGCGATCGTTTTGTTTGATTCCAAATACTATCGGCTGATTACGAAAGTTGGTTTGAGCGAATAAGGTGACTAAATTATCTGTTTGTTTTGAATGGGAGTTCATTGGTGTAATGGAAAGATTTCCATTTCTTAATTGATATATGCAGGTAATGCTGTGATCGGTAATAGGTTATGTAATTCATCTGAACAAGACGCTTGAGGTGCCGTTGGATTGACCTCACTGGATAACCGGTATCTTTTTGGATTTGATCGACCCTTCTGCGGGCAATGCCGGTTCTTCGATTGGCATAACAGAGCAGATAGAGAAACAGCCAGACGCTTGGCCCCATAGCGATCCGATGCTTACTTTCAGGATCAGCACTCAGTCCTCGCCACACAGGTGTCCACCACTGCGAGGTTCGTCTTGCTCTGTTGGTGACAAGCCTTTGTATGCGTTTCTGTGGATTATTGAGAATTGTAGTTATTGATTTCATGGTAGGAGGTCAATACTTAATGGATTGACCTTAAAACTTTAGCAACTACAAATTCTTATGGTTAGAGTGAATATTTAGAGACTTATCACTAAAAAAAGACATGTTATCCACATGCTTTTTCACACTTATTTATTATTTATTTTATTTATATGTTTTAGTACGAATCCAAAGCCCCCAAAAATAACTTTTATTTACGAGGGATATGCCGGTGCCGCTCCTGATTTTCACACAAAGTTTGGCAAATAAATGAGTCTACTTTGACATTCTGATGATCAAAAATTGTCGGAAATCCATGTATATTCTAATGAAACAGAATGTAATGTATAGAAAGCGGAAAAGAGCAAAATTTCCCCTTATGAATTTCGACAACAGCATATCATTTCTTGCATATGAGCTTTTTGATATGACGCTTTGTCAATTCTATAAACAAGCATATTTGTCCATATTAACGATGTTGTACATTCTTATTAAGACTGGTTTTCACTTCTACGTTCAAGGCTTAAATATGCTATAATAAGTCTATCAACGATTCATTTGGAAATTATTGTGCCCACGAATTTGCTTACATGGGATTATTATTCGGATCGAAGTATATTCGATCTGGAACGTCACAGGATTTTTGGTCGGCAATGGTTTTTTGCGGCCCATACGTCATTCTTGGCTGAGCGAAGAGATGCTGTCGCAGATAGGATCTGCAATGATTCTTATATCATTAGGCAAGGCGATGACAAGAGAATACATGCATACCGCAATCAATGTAGACACCGGGGAGCACCTTTACTGAAAATAGGGCCGCATTCAAACTCCTTGCTCCGATGCCCATATCATGGATGGTTGTATAATGATTCCGGAGAGCTTGTTTCCACGCCAGGATTTAACGACGAGTCCAACTTGCCGTGTCAACATGAGACTTTATCGCTTCAGCCTTTGGATGTGGGTATTGCACGAAACTTAGTTTTTCTTAATTACGAAATTCAATCTCAATCACTTTTGGAACGGCTTGAGCCAGTAGATGATTTACTCGACACCTTTGATATTACGGCCCTTGAATTCGACTCTGTGCTTAACTTCGAATTTGAATGCAACTGGAAGCTCTACGTAGAGAACTGGCTGGAAAGCTATCATTTTCCTTGGATGCACAACGCTTTCGTTAAAGATGTTGATACCAAAAAATATTCATTGGAAATTCGAGATAAATCAGTAGTTCACCGATCATTTCCCAAAAACGTCGAATCAATCTACTCAGGGACATGGATATGGTTATGGCCCTTCACCGCTTTTAACAGTTACGACGGTGGTATCAGCATAGAACGGATTGTCCCTATCACCATCAACAGAACCCGCATCGAGTTTTCTTTTTTGTTTCATCCTGATGTATCACGCAAAAGGCGTCAAAACGCTCGCCAACTCTGTGAAACTGTAACATTAGAAGATGGGCGAATGTGTGAAATGGTTCACGAAAGCATCAGTGGCGGGAAATATGTACCAGGTCCGTTATCGCCAAAACATGAACCTGCAATCGCCTATTTTCATAAACTATTGAGATCTTGTATCGATTCATAAAAAGCAATGTTTGAATAACTAAAAACTAATTAGACAATTTACCTTTGAAATATGACAAAGCCAACAGTTGACATCCTTATCGAAGGCTTCGCAGATGAAAATTCTTTAAATTTGAGTGGCACAGCGCGGTATCGCCCAACAATAACTTTGATCAAAGTTGATGACTATTTAATAATCGTCGATCCGGGAACGGTTCGTAATCAAGGCGACATCGCTAGGGAGCTAGCTGTTCGGGGACACCGAACAGCAGACATCACTCATGTTATTCATACTCATCACCATCTTGACCACACCAGAAACACCGGTATGTTTCCTGATATACCCGTTATTGACGGTTGGGCTATTTGGGATGGTGTTGATTTCAATACAACGATACCGAACCTACCTACAGAAATAGTTATTGAGAAGACCCCAGGTCATACGTATGACAGTCTTACTGTCTTCGTGAAAACGGTTGATGGAAGAGTCGCTATTTGTGGAGATGTGTTTTGGTGGGAGGGAGATACACAATCTGATATTTATGCAGAGGACATCTCAGTTTTGAGGAAAACACGGGAGCACGTTCTTAAGAATGCAGAAATCATTATTCCCGGACATGGCCCGCTATTTCGCGTCGTAAAGTAGAATGCCGAAATGGATAACCTACAAATATTTTCAACCTTAGCCTTTTTGTTCATAGTAGGCGGGTATGTACCTTACATAGTTTCTATTTTGAAGGGGGTAACAGTTCCCTCGAAAGCCTCATGGTTAATATGGGCTTGCATGGATTCAATTTTACTTTATGGAATGATTATGAGACATGCTGTCAATGGTCAGATATTAGGGACTGTTTTCGTAATATGGGTAGTTGTCGTGTTGTCATTAGGTTATGGGCGCCCCGGTTGGACGCTAACTGACAAAGTGTGTTTGGTTGCCTCTGCAATCTCTCTAATATTAGTTTTGCGTAATCCAACTTGGTCAATCGCTCTTCTTTCTCTGATGAGTTTTGTTGGAGCTATTCCGACTTTTCGCTCAGCGTGGGACGATCCATCGAAGGAAGACAAACTAACCTGGATATTTTTTTGGATATCTTGTGTCTTGACAATTATTTCGGTTCCTATTTGGGATGTTTCTTCAGGGGCTCAACCAATTTCTTTTTTTATCGTCCAAACAACGATGGTGTGTATATTGTTATTTAGAAAAAACAACACAGGTCGACGGACGCCAACAGCCGTTTAGTGGGTTGATTTTGGGTACATTGCCTAATAGTCTTTTTAGTAGTAGCTTAGTGAGCCAATGGTAAATATTTGGAATACAGTGATCAGGTGAAACAAAGCGCGGCAGTTTTCTTTTTACTCCTCTCTGTGATTGCATATAGCGTTTTCCCATTAATCGGAACGCACACTGTTGCAATCGTTCACCCAGTTCTATTCATTGGTTTGTCGCATCTTTTTGCTTTAATTGCAATATCAGCGGTTACGGCTTTTCTTGTACATAGGGATCTGTTGAAGAAAACCGCATTGGGTTTGTTGGTTTCAAGGCGTTTTTTGCTCCTTGCAGCAGGGAGTGGCATCGCTAACGCTGGTAGCCATGCGAGCTTATTCGCATCTTTTGCATACATTAGTAGTGCTTCTGCAACAGCATTGTATGAAATTTGGCCAATAGCCGTTGTTTTACTTATTGGGCGGCTGCTACCTCAAAAATATTCTATTATCAAAGTCCGGCAGTGGCTATTCATATTTCTCGCTTTAAGCGGGGTTGCTCTTTTGGTTAAATCGGCAACATCATCGTCAGAAGAGAGTTCCCTAATTCACGGCCAAAACCTTTACGGAGTAGTCTTAGCCTTACTTTCAGGTGTGCTGATGGCTATTAGTTCAGCGCTCGATGTATCTCTTACGAGGCGATTGGATGCCCTACGAGCGCCATTTATACAGCCAATCATTGCGCAAAATGTTATCAAAATATTCTCTTCTTCTGCGACTATTTTGTTCTTTTTGTTGCTTTACAGGCCACCACTGGAAAGTATTCGTTTGGACATTTCAATTTTGTCCATGGCCGCAGCTACAGGGGTTTTTGTGATTGCATTCGGAGCCGTAGCCTACCACATCGGAAATATTCTCGCTGAGTCTCCAACCGTAAATCTTTTATGGTATCTTACACCTGTTTTTGCTCTGCTGTGGCTTGACCTATCAGGGGCTGGGTCAATCACGCCCACTGTTGCTGTTGGTGCAATCCTAATTATTTCTGCTAACTTGCTTCTTACGACTCGAGCTGATTCCAAGAGTGCCTACGCTGGCACTCTAGAAGGTCTGTGTCTTTCCGCTTTCTTCTGTATCTACGTTTCAGGCGCCGACAACGGTCACTATTATGACATGATTGCAGCCTCAACTGCTGTATTCGCAATACTAGCTGGTTTTATGTTGCAACGAGTTTCTGAAAAAGCGCAAAGAGTGTCTAATATTGCAGTCGATTTGCTAGAGGCCGTGATCAGATCGACGAAGTTTACAATCAGTGAAAAACATTTGTTAATCCAATCGATTTTGGATTATTTGGATGCCCGGCTCGCGAACACTAAACTCATGGCGGAACCTCTGCCTAAATTTTATGCAAATGCCGATAATAGTGTTGATTTGCTTTCAAGAAAGATTTCTATAGGACTCAAACGTGTTGTATCGTTCGGTGAAATGCTTGTGCTTGTACTTTTGGCTGTTCTATCTCTATTGATAGCTCATTTGGAGCGCCCTGCGTCTTTCATTGGTGACTTTATGCCCGTTGTACTTACAGGAGTAATGGTATTTCTTTGTGTAAGAATCTATGAAGAAGAACGAGGAGGTCAACTTTGTGAGGTAGTCCTCCATTATCGTCAGAGTTTCTTGCACGAGACCGAATTTGAGTTGACTGATAATCAAGCCAGTCAACCAAAATTGATCAGTGTAGCTCTACTCTTTGTACTGTTTGCCCTTTATGGTATAGTTTTGGTTCGCAAACACGGTCTACCTATTATCCTACAGTAAAAGGAAATTGGTTGTTATGACTACATCTATGGTCATATGAATGGGTATTTAAAAGACCCTATGGAGGATTGTTTGGATAATCAAATACTTAAGAAACATTGGGCTAATACAGACTGGTTACTGTCGCATTTTTGGGCAAAAAGTAGCAATCGTCTAAAGCAAATGGCTGGATTACCCATAAACCCAGGGGATACCGTCATCGATATTGGGTGTGGCCCAGGTATTTATACTGCTTATATCGCGGATTTAGTGGGTCCAACAGGAAAGGTATTAGGTATTGACTGTTTACCAGATTCCATTGAATATGCTTCAACTTTGCTTAGTTCCCGCGGTTGCAACCATGCTACTGCAATTGTATCTAGTCTCGAACAAACTATCGACACAATGTCCGAATTCGATGTAGTTATCTTCATGAATTCCTTAGGCTATTTCAGCAACCCAGCCAACACTATTAAGGACGTTGCGGAACGAATGAGACCAGGTGCCAGAATCATCGTAAAAGATTATGATCTTGAGAGCATTTTCTTATCACCTATGGAGAGGCAACACCTCTGCAAACTTATTCAGGGAGCTTGGGAAGGAAATACCGTTGATAATCCGCTGGCATTCAATAACTTTTTCGGTCGAGAAGTTCCCTTCCTTGCAAATGCATATCCGTTTACGTCCGCTCATTCGACCGTCTGGACTCAGTTAATGACTTTTCCGTTTAGTTTATACGAGAAGCAATACATCTGTGGGAACATTCAGTCAATTATTGATCAAGCTCGCGGTAAGTGTGCAGAGGATGTCATCAATTATTTTGAGAAAGAACTTGGCTTAGAAGACGCCGATTTTTTTAATAACCCGAAGGCTATGTTCGCAGAAAATGAGTATGTAAATGTAATGACCAAGTAAGGTTTAATGCTTTATTGTATTGTGGAAAAATAGTTGTGGGAGTTTCCACTTTCAATATGCCATGAGGAGGGGGTGGCCGATGAAGATGTGCTTTATAACTATTGTGCCAAAGGCATGTTACGAGGCGTCTCCTTGAAATTCGTTGAAAGCCCTACCTCTTTAATATAACTAAACACTGGGCCTAGCAAAGCCATAAAAGTTCGAGGACTGTTTCGATATGGTCTACCACCACTTTCAAAAACGCATCCCCTTTAGGGGTGCTTTTTGTTTGGGGTAGCGTACACGGGGATCTCAAGGCAATTGGTTAATCGCTTACAATGACTCGCTCTATCTCCGGCGGGGGTGGAAATTTTTGTGGTGTATTGATCGACGGAATATTGTTCCGATCGTGATCATTGACTACAACCAAGAGAATTTGCACTCACAGCAGCGGACAATGAAAGCAGAGTCGTTGTAGTAGCTTTCAAGATCCATATACAAGCTCCTACTTTTTCTTTATTTAATTGTCTTGGTTACTGATATACCAGTACATTCAGCTTAACTAGATATTACGAGTGGGACTAGAGTGAAAATTTAGAGACTTGTCGTGGTTTTTGAGAAGTTATCTCAAAGAATAATCCACAAAATAAAAATAAATAAGATAAATCACAATTCTAAAACCAATAAGCTATTTTAGCGAAAAAAGTTTCTGATCTTTTGCCAAAGCGTTAACTTAGGACGACGGTTTTTAAGGTAATCCTCTGTAACCAATTCGTCTGACCTACGATTCGCCTCGATCATATCTGGGCTAAACCTGTAGGACCAGTCTATAGAATTGTTGTTGATCCAATAGTGGGACTTGCATGGAAAACTCCAGTTCCCAATAGAAGGTCTAATCGAGACTTTTCCACGCTTATCAGTAAGTCGCCATTTGTCTGGCCTTAGAGGTGTGACTACAGTCAATCCACAACCACAAGCGCACTTGTGTGAGGCAGTGTGGAATCGCTCGGAAATATATAGAATTCCTTCTTCTAAATCTGAGGGAATGAACTCAACGTATGATGGAGTGATTGAGTCATGCCTCATGTGCATGTTCATTAACAAAGAAGTTGGCAGCTACGGTATATACGCTATGAAACTCCTTGCGTGTATCTGAATAATAACCGATGTGCTTTTTCCATTTAACCACCGCCAAAGCAGCATTTAGAGCGTTTAGTTCAGCAATCTGGATATTGTGAGAATATTCATTTCGAATATCAGCTTCTCCCAATAAGATAGTAGCCTCTATGTGGTCGTTCTTTTCCGGAGTGGAAAGAGTCGTTCGAACGTGCCCTCTAATTGTGTTGTCCTCGGTTAGATGCATACCCATTCCTACGTCTACATAAGCAACGCCCCACTCATGAAGTCGATCGATAATAAGCTTCTTCTGATCTGCTCGGTCAACACACAAAAACACGAACTGCATCTGACGCAGTTCTTCAATATTACTTTCGCCTATAAAATAATTATGAATCTCTATGCCCCATCTCATCTGAGAATAGATGCCGCTAAAGTACTCAACCTTAGTCGGCTTTAGCCTCAATTGTTCCATGGACGCCGCTCCCGGCGAACGAAACGCATTATGATTCAAAAAGCGATCTCCGTCAAAAATGTGTATTGCTTTTACTGGAGTCTTGGCAACAAAATCAAGTACATAAGAACCGGTTCCACCTATTCCGACGATGGCAACCGATTCCAATTTCAATTTTTGTGTAGCCGTTCCGATTCCAGCGCGAGTTGAAGATGTCTCCGGATACTTGAAAACCGATCTTTGTTCCGGAAACTCTTTATTAGGATAAATAATAGCGTCAAAATCGGAGTTTAGCTCCTGTGCGGGCGCTGAAATAATAGAAATATAGTTCACCATCTTGTGGTGATAATCACGATATTGTTCTTCAGGCAGTTTAGGGTGTGCTGAAAATGTGAAATCAATCTTATGCCCTGGGATTAAATCCGGGGGCTGACTGTTATTCTCTATACCTGTAATCTTGCTGCCATCAGCGTAACGCGGATGTTCGCCAATGAAGTAAGCGACGTGATCTGTTGGTCGAATCGTTCGGTCCCCCGCAAGCTCTAATTTGCTCACAAGAACACCGAGACCAACCTCGGACTTCGAGTTCACATATGGCACATTATCAATGACGAGGATTTGATCATCAGCAACGACGTCAACATCATAGCCCGCATCTTCCAGTTGCTTAAGGTCGGGGTTAAGATCGATTAGTCGCCGTGACATCAAATTCCATTCCTTCTTTAGGCTTAACCCATCCTCCAGGTAGGAGGGACCCCTCAGGCTTATGATCATCCCCCTTGTGGTAGGTGATGGTAATCAGAATGTCGTCTCCGGTTGGTGGATTCTCGAATGCAAGGTGAACAACCTCGTCATATGTTAGCTTGTCTTTCTTATCAACTTGCTTAGGTGTACCATTCACATAGATAGTGATTTTATGCGGCCCATGGCCAGCGTTCTTGTCGTCATGTTCGGTCATAATTTTTTTATTAATAACTCCTATAATTCAATATAGAGGGAGAAAAAAAATTTGTCAACTATTTTTACAATATCTTGACAATATTTTTGACATTATACATAATATGAGTATGATACATAAAACATTACAACGGGTCCGTTCTTCTTTTGGCTTTAGCCAAGAACAAATGGCGGAGCTTTTAGGCATATCCCGGCCAACTTACGCGGAAATTGAGAAGGGTAAAGGAGAAATAACAATCTCATCTCTAGAGAAGCTAGGTGAAAAAACGGGAATTAGCCTAAATTCTTTGCTCACGCAGGAGGATATCCGAGTTGAGGCAGCGAATCAGGAAGCCCTAAATAAGTACAAAAATATGCTCTTATATGCCGTTCATTGTGGGGCAGAAAATGATGGCAAGATTACGAAAACAAAGCTGGCTAAGCTTCTCTATTTGGCAGATTTCAGCTGGTTCTACAAACATCTTAAGTCAATGTCGGGACTTACCTACCGGCGTCTACCTTACGGCCCGGTCCCTGATCAGTATTTCCGAGCTCTGGATGAATTGATGGATGCTCATCAGATCACCATGTCTCGGGGAGAAGCTCATTTGATTAAGGCAAATGAAAAGACTCCTCCAACCCACGGACTTAGTAAGGAAGAACAAGCCCTAATTAGAGATATTTGCAAACGGTGGAAAGGTAAGAATACGAAGGATATTGTCGATTTTACACACGCACAGCTTCCGTGGAAACTTTGCAAAGATAATGAGCTAATCCCTTATGAGTTGATCATTCAAGAAGATCCTGAATATGTCTACTAACCCCGATGGGTTCGTAGTTATCCTTGAAGAATTTGCCAAAAAGCATTATTGCAAAGATTTCGAAAAACGGGCTTCGTGGAAAATAACATGGGTCGGCCTCGAACAAACCTTTGCAAGGTTTAATGCAGAAGCACTCGCTGGAAAGCTAGAACCACCAATTAAAATTAGTGAAGATCGGACCTTGTTTCTGTACAAGTACAGTTTTCGTCTAGCAGACGAAAACAAATCAGCCAAGGCAAGTGGAAACCGACTGATTTTTGTTTGTGATTATTCAAAACACATCATTCGAATTCTTCTCGTTTATAACAAAAACCATGTCCAAGGATCTAGGGAAACCGATTGGTGGATGGGTTTGATTTATGACGAATACGACCACGATAAACTCCCTTAGTCGGACACTATTCGGTTAACCCCATATCATGGTTTTGGCTTTCCTGTTTGAAGTGATTAAATAACGAGCTTAATAAAGGCGATAAAGTTCGAGTGGTTGCTCGTTTCGGGCTACCAACGGGGAATCTTTCCCGTTCAAGAACTGTTTGAAAAGGTTTTTTTAGTTTAATTAAGAGAGTTTTTTCTTCAACCGTAAGGTTCGAGGTAGTAATTTGAACCATATCCCTTCTTTCTTCGTCATTTGCCAATTTGTAGCTTATATAAACGGATTTCAGGAGTTCGAGGAATTCCAAAAGCTGTTTTAGTGAGGCCGATGTATCAGCTTCGCTGTTAGTGATTTTTTCTCTAAGAGCTTGTTCCCTGAATATCAATTCATTCTTTTTCGTTAAGTAGGTTTCCTTGTCAAAGACCTCGTCAACATAAGCATCAGCCAGCTTTGCCAGCCGAGCCTTTATTTGTGATAGTTCCAGTTGTAACTGTTTCTTTATAGTTTCAGTGTGCTGCGGTTGCTGTGAAATAAAATGTTGTGCTTCGCTACGCAGACATTTGTATTCTTCATCAGTAAACTGCAATATCCTAAAAGTTTGAAGAAGCTGTTCTTCGACAACTTCTTCACGGATAGTTTTCTGGTTACATGCTTTTGTATGACAACGATAGTAGACGTGTCCCTTTTTTCGCTCTGCAATTAGAAGATACTGGCAGGATCGACATGCAA